>JANNMV010000311.1:0-2769 GCA_031398205.1 Pseudomonadota bacterium
CCCCACAAGCTGGAGTGAATCACCTGCGAGTTGCTGCCGAGCAGAGCGGATATTTCCGCGCCGTATTGCCCGGCGCCAAGCTTTGGCATTTGCGATGTGGTGACTTTAGCGCCGGGATTCAATGCCTTCATCGTTGCATCCCAGTCCGCCCAGGAATCTTGTCCCCACGCATAGTTCTGATTGATGCCGGCGTAGCTCTTGATGCCGGGTATCTTTTCGTTGATGTACATGGCGGCGCCGATGTTATCCATGGCGCCATGGGCGCCGGTGCGAAACACGTATTTATAGCTCGCTTCTTCAAAAACCCTCGGGGTGCCGCAGTCGAACAGAACGGTAAATTTTTTCAGCTCCTCGGCCGCCGGCGCGACCGCGAGGCAATCGCCGCTGGAGATATAACCGATCACCATGTCGACATTTTGCCGCTGCACCAGATTGCGATATTCCTCGACTTGCTTAGTGGTTCCGCCTGCTTCATCGATGATAACGATTTCGATTGGTTTGCCGCCGAAGCCCTTTTTCGAATACACGCCGGGAACTTTACCGGCGTTGATGGCTTCGACCATCATTTCCGCCGAAACCTTCGCCGGCACGCCGAACGGGCCGGCTGCTGGCCCCGAGAGGAATGTGACGATGCCGATTTTAATCGCGTCGGCGGCCAGCGCCGGTGTCGTCAGGGCCAGGGCGAGGGCCGCGGACGCTACCAGTCGTGCTGTCAAAAAATGGTGTTGCATTAGGGTGTTCCTCCAAAAAATGATAAATGATCGACCGCGCCAATGCGGGACCGGTCAGGATGCCGGTCGCGCCGAATCCAAAAACCACGTCGTTGAGTCAATCGCGACGCAACCATCGCCTTGCCGGGGGCGCCAATGGCCCACAGCCAGTGGCTAGCCTAGGGCTACCCGGTACTGGTGCGCATCCTGGCAAATGTCCAGGGTCGGCGCCGGGCGTGATGGGTGCGCCGTTCCGATGTTAACACGGGGAATTTCTCCGAACGACACGCAGTTTACGGAAAAAATGGTCGCCGGCCAAGACCAGTGCTGAATCTTTTGCCTTGTTCGATTGCTTGTAATCGTTCGGCAGCACTGTTAGGGTAACATTCATTAGACGGGCTTCTCGCCGATACTTTGTGAAGTCGCGTCGCAATATCGCTGTTAGCTGGGGAACTTTTCAAGATGTGGTTTCTGATATCTTTTCACCGTATTGACGCCAACCCATGAGCACGCCGACCGCGCGGCCTTGGTCATTTGTTGCGCGGTTCTTGCGGAGTTTTCGCGCTCAATTGTTGTTGCTGGCGCTGGTCTCACTGGCGCCATTCGCAACCTTTTCCACCTTAAGTGTACGTGATCTCTCGGCCCGCTATCGTGCGGAGTCCTTAAATCTGGCGGCGGAACAGGCGCGCACGATCAGCGCTCGGCTGGATCACTTCATCGAGGGCAGCGAACAGCTTTTAGATGCGATCGGCGTGATGCTTTCCGCAGACCCCAAGGCGGACATCGATAACAAGACGAAGCTGCAGGCACTCAAGGCCAAACTGCCACCCTATATCCACGATCTGCAGGTGATCTCGGCATCCGGTGAAGTGAAAATCCTATCCGCCGATCCCGCAGTACCGATCTCGACGTACAACGTCGCCGACCGAAAATATTTCAAGGAAGCGATGGCAAAGCACCCATTGGGATTCGGTGAGCCGGTCATCTCCCGCGCCACCGGAAAAATGAACTTGGCGTTGGCGCGGCCGATATTTGACAAGAATGGCGCCGTGAGTTGCGTGGTAACGCTTTCGGTACTGGTGGAAAACTTTCAAGAACTTCTACTCACCGCGCGGATTCCAGCCAGCTCCGAAATTACCCTGGTAGACGAGAATGGCGTGGTAATCGCCCGCGCCCCGGATCAGCATAAATCGAGTGCGCAAACACTGTTGGATCAACCGGTTATTCAGGCCATGTTGCGTAACAAACAAGGCCAGACCGAAGCCGAATCGCGGGATGGCATCCGGCGTCTAATCAGTTATACAACGACGGAACGCACACCATGGTTGATTTATGTCGGTATTCCCACGGCCAGCGCACTTGCGCCGGCGCGCGAATCGTTGCTTCGACTGGGCTGGTTTGGTGCGATGACCGCGCTGATCGCGTTGGTTTTAGCGGCTTGGATTTCGCGACATATCGCCAAACCCATTCAGCAACTGAGCCTGGACGTACAGCGTTTTTCAAGCGGCGATCTAGCCCACCGCACCGCGATTAGCACCACCGGAGAGGTCGCGCGGCTGGCGTCGGATTTCAATCATATGGCGGCAACACTGCAAAAGAGCACCGACCAGTTGCGCGCCAGCGAGATACGCTACGATTTGGTACTGGACGCCACCACGGATGGCCTGTGGGAGATCGACTTGGAGCACAATAAGATCAGCGGATCGCCCAAGGTCAAAGGCTTGCTGGGATATACGAACGCGGATCTGCCAAACGAGCGCGGTGCATTCGAACCCTTACTCCATCCCGACGACCGACAACGCGTCCTGGATGCGCTGGCGAACCACATCAAGTTTGATCACGTGCTGGCCGACGAATTTCGCTTGCGCGCCAAGGATGGAAGCTATCACTGGATCGCGCGGCGCGGTAAGTCCGTGCGCAGGGCAGACGGAAAAGCCCTCAAGGTGGTGGGATCGATTTCCAACGTCACGGCGCGAAAACAAGCCGAATTAGAGGTGAAGCAACTGAATGCGGAATTAGAGCAACGAGTGCTGCAACGGACTGCCGATTTGACGCGCGA
>JANNMV010000545.1:0-2600 GCA_031398205.1 Pseudomonadota bacterium
AAGCGCCGCCGACGACGATCCGACCGAGTTCAGCAACCCACTGCAGAGCCGGCTGGTCAGCCAAGTTATCCAGCGCGCGCGCCAGATCGCGCGCTTAGAAGCGCAGATCTCGAAAGAGTATCAGGCCTATCAACAGCGGCCCAAACGCAAGTTTATCGGCGCCAGCGCCGCAGAATATAAATTCGCCGGCTACGTCGAAGATTGGCGGCAACGCATCGAAGAAATCGGCAACCATAACTATCCCGAAGCGGCGCGCCAAATCAGGCTGTACGGCAGCTTGCTGATCACCGTCGCCGTGCGCATTGATGGCAGCCTGGAAAACATCGAAATCGTGCGCTCGTCGGGCAGTAAAATTCTCGACGCGGCGGCGATTCACATCGTCGAGCTCGCCGCACCGTTCGCCAACTTCCCGCTGGAATTGCGTAAAGAAGTGGACGTGTTGCATATCACGCGCACCTGGACGTTCACGAAAAGCGATGAGTTAGTCAGCGAATAGCGGTTACGCCACGATGCAAGCACAGCGCGGGGTTCCAGACATGCATCGCTGGGAGGCAACCAGGGAGCGGCTCCTGGCGTGGTATATTTTCGCACCGTGGATTGGTTAGAATAGGCCCTGCCCAGTCATTGAAATCAACAACGTTTCATTTCGGAGATCCATAAGATGAAAAAATTCCTTTCCGCCAGCATCATTGCAACGGCGATCGTCGGCGCCGGTTACAGCATCGCCGCCGACGATGGCGCGTTGCTCGACCAAGCTAAGGCGATCTTCAAGCCCTTGCCCGCCAATGCCGCCACCGCCGAGTATCCGATCACGCCGGAGCGTGTGGCGCTGGGTAAAGCGTTATTTTTCGAAACCCGCGTAGCCAGTGACGGCTCGACCAGTTGCGCGCGCTGCCATTTGCCGCAACTGTATGGCACGGACGCCCTGCCGAAATCCATCGGCGCGGAAAATTTTAAGATCCCGCGCAATGCGCCGACCGTATTTAACACGGCGCTGCAATTCGTGCAGCACTACGGTGGCAATCGCAAGGACGTGGAAGAGCAGGCCAAGCGCGCACTGTGCGGTTTAGCTTATGGCAACAAGAGTTGTGACGATGCGTCCGCGCGCCTGAAGGCCATTCAAGGCTATGGCCCGCTGTTCGCCGCCGCCTTCCCGAACGATCCCGATCCGATCAAGGCTGACAACTGGGGCATCGCCATCGGCGCCTACGAACGCACACTGATTTCCGCGTCGCCATTCGACGCTTATTTAAAAGGCGACAACAAAGCCATCAACGACACCGCGAAGCGCGGCCTAGCGAAATTCATCGAGAACGGCTGCGCCGGTTGCCACAGCGGCATGATGATCGGCGGCAATATGTATCAAAAATTCGGCATCGTTGAACCCTACTGGAACGCCCTCGGCTACGCCGAAGACAAAGCCGACAAAGGCCGCTTCGTCGACACCAAAGACGCCGCCGACACCCATATGTTCAAAGTGCAAACCTTGCGCAATGTCGGTGTTACGCCGCCGTATTTCCACGACGGTTCCGTAAAAGAACTCGGCGACGCCGTGCGCATCATGGCGAAAGTACAACTCGGAAAGGCATTGCCTGACGCCGACGTGGCGGACATCGTTGCATTTCTAAACACGCTAACCGGCCCGGTACCGGAGAATTTCAAGAATGCGCCAGATTTGCCGGTCGGGCAGTTCGCCGCGAACTAACGACGGGACTTCATCGGTCTGCAGACTGCGTGATCGCCCTGACCTGGCGATCAATACGCATTCGTTGAGCGACTGGAGCGTCACGAAACTTGCCGTGCAGTTTCCGTCAGGGAATTCGAAGTCGCGTTCCGCAGTGAGTACTGGACCGACGAAGACTTGCGAGCGCTGCAGAATATTCTACTGATCAAGTCCATCGCGAATTATCGGCGCCGCTCGCCTCTTAACTTCACGGATTGATAACCATATTAAATTTTCTTCGTTTGAGCGAAGCATCAAGGACGGTATGCTGCGGACTGCTACTTGACAACGGCATGGATCAAGGACGCCGACCCTGATGACGAGAAGGTGTTTTTTTTTCCGCTTCCAAGCGGGATTCTAAAGCCATAAAACCGATGGTTGAATAGGTGAGAGGAATAAGTATGCAGTCAAAGTGGATTACCAGCGTGGTCGGAACGGTCGTGCTAGGCGCTGGAGTCCTGACGGCGACGATATCCCAGGCTGACGTGACACTGCTCAATGTCTCCTACGACCCGACGCGCGAGTTGTATCAGGATATCAACGCTGCGTTCGCTAAACAGTGGGCGGCAACCGCGAATGAGAAAGTAAGGATCAAGCAATCGCATGGCGGCTCCGGCAAGCAGGCTCGAGCTGTGATCGATGGGCTCGAAGCCGACGTAGTCACACTTGCACTTGCCTATGATATCGACGAGATCTCGAGTCGCGGCCGGCTGTTCCCCAAAGACTGGCAAAAACGCTTGCCGAACAACAGCTCCCCTTACACTTCGACAATCGTTTTCTTGGTGCGCAAAGGCAATCCGAAAGCCATTAAGGACTGGCCCGATCTGATCAAACCAGGCACTTCGGTGATTACCGCTAACCCGAAGACCTCGGGCGG
>JANNMV010000378.1:0-2159 GCA_031398205.1 Pseudomonadota bacterium
GTGACAGCGACATCGGCGACCGGCGTTTGCCATGGGCCAACCATTTGGTCGCGTGCGGTCATGCCGCCAACGGTGCGATCACCGATGGTGATCAAGAATTTCTTATCGGCGACGGACGGCAACGCCAACACACGATAGCCCGCTTCGACTAGATTGATTTCGTCCAAATTTAGTGACGCGCCTTGCGGTTTGATGCGCTTCACGTCGCGCGTCATCTTCGGCGCTTTACCGAGAATGACATCCAGGCCAATGTCCACGGCGTTGTTGTTGAAGTGCTGATCCTCGACGCGCAAATGCTGTTCGCTCGTGGCGGAACCCACGACGGCGAACGGACAACGCTCGCGCTCGCAAATCGCTTTTAGCGTCACCAAACTTTTCGCATCGATGGCGAGCACGTAGCGCTCCTGCGCCTCATTACACCAAATCTGCAGCGGCGACATGCCCGGCTCTTCACTGGGAATCGCACGCAGTTTGAAAATCGCGCCGACACCGCCGGTGTGCGCCAACTCAGGCAACGCGTTGGAAAGTCCGCCCGCGCCGACATCGTGAATCGACAGAATCGGATTGTCCACGCCGAGTTGCCAGCAACGGTCGATGACTTCTTGCGCGCGCCGTTCCATTTCCGCGTTGGCCCGTTGCACCGAATCGAAATCCAACGATTCCTGATTCGCTCCGGTGTCCATGCTCGACGCGGCGCCGCCGCCGAGGCCGATCAACAAGCCCGGCCCGCCGAGTTGAATGAACAGCGCGCCGCCACTGAGTTTTTTCTTCTCCGTATGGTCGGCGTCGATTTGGCCGACACCACCGGCGATCATGATCGGCTTGTGGTAACCGCGCATCTGGCCATCGAATGATTGCTCGAAGCTACGAAAATAACCGGCGAGATTCGGCCGACCGAATTCGTTGTTGAACGCTGCAGCGCCGATCGGGCCATCGAGCATGATCTGCAACGCGGAGGCGATACGCTCCGGGCGGCCGTACTGATTGTTTTCTTCCCATGGCTGAATCGCGCCGGGAATGTTCAAATTGGAAACCGAGAAACCGAGAAACCCGAGAGGCCCGCTTTCGGCTTGGCGCCGCGCCCGGTCGCGCCTTCATCCCGAATCTCGCCGCCGCTGCCCGTCGCCGCGCCCGCGTAAGGCGAAATCGCGGTCGGATGATTGTGGGTTTCCACTTTCATCAACGTGTGAGTTCGCTGCGTATGAAAACCGTACGCGCCATCGGCATTGGGAAAGAATCGTTCGATGACGTTGCCTTCCATCACTGCCGAATTGTCGGAATAGGCGATCACCGTGCCTTTAGGATTTTTTGCATGCGTCGTTCGCACCATGCCGAACAGCGATTGCGTTTGCGCTTCGCCGTCTATGATCCAATCGGCGTTGAATATTTTGTGGCGGCAGTGCTCAGAATTCGCTTGCGCGAACATCATCAATTCAACGTCGGTCGGATCGCGTTTGATCGGTTGATATTGCGCAAACAAATAATCGATTTCATCGTCGGAAAGCGCCAGGCCCAAGCGCTGATTGGCGTCCACCAACGCCGCGCGGCCATTGGCTTGCAGCGCAATCGTCGCCAACGGTTGCGGCGCGATGTGATGAAATAAACGATGGGCTTCGTCGAGCGAAGAAAACACTTGCTCGGTCATGCGATCGTGCAGCAGCGGCAGAATCGATTGCTTCTGCACATCGCTTAACGCGTCGCCGACAATCCGATAAGCAATGCCGCGCTCAATGCGCCGCACCTTCGCCAAGCCGCAATTTCGCGCGATATCCGTCGCCTTCGACGACCACGGCGACAACGTGCCGACGTGCGGCGCGACGAGAATTAAATCTCCTCTCGATTGTGGCTCCACACCCTCGCAATAAGTCAGAATGCGATTCAGAATCTCGCGCTCGCTCGCGTCGAGCGCTTCCGCGACTTCCACAAAATGCCAATATTCCGCTGCGACATTCGCAACCGCCGGTACGCGCTCACGCAGAGCAGCAAATAATTTGGAACGGCGAAACGAAGACAACGCGGCACCGCCGCGCAGGTGAAGAATTTCGGTCATGGAGCGAGATCGGATAGGAAATTGCAAGGGCGAATTATATCATTCGAGTGACGCTTACTCGCTTGTAGGGCTTCGATAGCATCGCCAGAAGCCGCGCTCCGCTTGGCTT
>JANNMV010000474.1:0-1571 GCA_031398205.1 Pseudomonadota bacterium
ATGGCCGGTCTCGCCTTCCGCGGTGGAGCGAAACACTGCGGCGACATCGTTTTGGCCTTCTACGTCCGCCTTCGCTGCGAAATACAAATAGCGACGATTCGCTTGCGATTCGCCGGCAAATGCGTCTTTCAGATTTTGATGAGTCTTGCTGCCTTTTAGATCCATGCTGCTCTCCTTGGGTTGTGATAACGTCCGTTCGGTACTTGAAACCCTCGAAAAACCATGCCGACGGAATGTAGACTTAGTCTAAGATTATAAGAATTTCGTTCAGCGACTGTCAAATCGAACCGGCTTTTTGCCAACGGGTTCGCGTGTAAATCGCGGTTCGCGCGTGAGAAAAGGCGCGAGTTCCGTCAGCGCAAGTTTATACACGTCGCGCTTGAAATCGATCACGCTTTCCATCGGCACCCAATACTCGCTCCAGCGCCAGGCGTCGAATTCCGGATGATCCGAGGCACGTAAGCTGACATCCGTATCGCGGCCGACTAAACGTAACAAATACCAAATCTGTTTTTGCCCGCGATAATTGCCGCGCCATTCGCGACGGATCCACTGATCCGGCACTTCATAACGCAGCCAATCTCGCGTTCGCCCTAAAATACGGACATGTTTGCGCAATAGACCAACTTCCTCGGTGAGTTCTCGATACATCGCCTGTTCGGGCGTCTCACCGTGTTTAATGCCACCTTGCGGAAATTGCCAAGAATGCTCCTTAACCCGCTTACCCCAAAAAACTTCGTTCTTACGATTGCACAACACAATGCCGACGTTCGGGCGGTAACCATCTCGGTCAATCATGTTACACCGCCAAAATTCTTTAATATCAAGAAGATTGTGTCACATTTCGCAGGGTATTTGAAGTGCTATTCGTCGCAATAAGCACCCCTGCCAGGAGGTGCGTGGACATTGATTGTGCACGGGATATGGCCTGGGCAGCATTGGCCCGAGGCCACGCCGTAACCATGCGCCTCCTGGAGGCAGCGATGGCTTTATTCGACAATCGTAGAGTTAGCTTAGAAGATTCGCTGTTGCTTCGCAGGCACGGCGATTGTCGATTATTTTTACAGTGATTCCAAAAAATTAGCCACATTATTGCGTGCGAAGCACGGCGCGCAGCTTCATTCTGCCGTTCAAAAACCTGACTTTTGCGCATACCCAATCAATCGTATTGGCATAAGTTCATCCAATCCAAGCCCCGCAGTCGCCCCCTGCGCTCACGCGTGTCATCCTGAGCGAAGCGAAGGATCTGCTTTTAGCCCAGCAGGTTTTGCAAGCAGGTCCTTCCTTTCCTTGCGCCCTGAATGAGCGTTCTCGGGGTTTTTAAACTGCTCAGTGCATGTCGAAAAATTTTACATCGCGATTTTGTTTTTTTTATAACACATTGTTTTTTTTGTATAATTTTACATGGCATACGAATTGCTACAGGTACTATGCGCGTCCTTAGAGATGCACATCTAACGAGACAGAGGGAAACTGACCATGAAAACACCAAAATTGAACTTAGCGTTAACCGCTTTAGCAGTGGCTGTGACTACCGCAAGTATACCGGCTTCGGCGACGTTGATCGTCCG
>JANNMV010000479.1:0-1797 GCA_031398205.1 Pseudomonadota bacterium
GTGCAGCGCGTGACCGAGCAAGCCGCGCTCGGTGTGATACAGCGCGATGCCGGTTTCGTCACAGGAGGTTTCGATGCCTAGGACTAACATTAGGTTTACAAATGCGAATTGCGGTTCGCTATTCTAAAGCGAATTGT
The DNA here is from genome assembly GCA_031398205.1 of Pseudomonadota bacterium. Taxonomy (GTDB): domain Bacteria; phylum Pseudomonadota; class Gammaproteobacteria; order Burkholderiales; family JALYOK01; genus JALYOK01. Next base: position 138 of record JANNMV010000479.1, read on the forward strand.
GTGGCTGGGCTTTGATTGAATTTCAAAGCGCTCGAAAACCGGGTTTGTCATCCCCGCGAAGGCGGGGATCCATTTCGCCGTTCAAAGTCAACATGGATTCCGTTTTCACGGGAATGACATGAATGAGGTTAAGTGGTTATGAAATGACCGTCAGACGAATCACGGCAACAACGTACCTAGTTTTGCGCTCAATTTCTTGGCAATTTTTTCGTAGCCGTTCTTGTTGGGGTGGATTTCGTTCAGCCAATCGTTGCTCTCGCCGACTGAACCGAGCGCCGCGCGAGTAATCGTTCCCTGGGTATCGACGACGTGAAAATTGGCGAGCTGTTTCGCGCCGGGTATGCCCAATTCAACAATGGTGTCGCGTAGCACCGCCAGCAAATAATCCGCCAGCGCGATCCAATCGGTCGTTGGGATATTGGCCCGTTGTAACGCCGGAAAAAGCCAGGGGCCCAAGGTGATCGGCCCGATGGTCGCCGGAGAATTCGTCGGCGTCACGAGGTCGTAGGTGTGAACGATAATCGGCGCACCGGCGCAGGAACTTTTCGGCCCATCGCGCAACGCCACGATGCGCCGATAGCCTTCTTGAATATACGCCATCAGTTGCGCCAGCTTGCTCTGATCGACATAGTCCGCCGGGCCACTGACTGGGCCGCGCTCCGTCGGCGGAATGAGAATGCTGTCTTCGCTGGTTTTGCCACTGGCGTAGTCGATCAAATCGTTGCCGCCGGCGCTGAGCAGGATGGCATCCCATTTATAGCCATGCAGTTTATCCATGGCAAATCGAAGTTCGGAATTATTACAAACCTCCGCCATGCTCTTCAGCGTATCGCCGGGCTTGGCGAGCGTCACCACGATATTGGTTTTTGGAAATTCCAACGAGTAAAGTAAATTCCACATGGGCACACCGCCGATGGTGAACCAGGAATCACCTTCGGCTAAAACTTTATGGCGATGGAATATATGATCGGGATTGGTCTCGCGCCGGCTCAGTTCAATGTCCATCCAACGCAGAATGTTACTTTTTGCCATGTTTGGTCTCCTCAAGGTTTCGCGGGAACATAAACTATTCGCTATTTTTTGGCCGGCGTCCATATGTCAAAAGTAATAGGCCGAATCCCTCAATGTCGCCACACATTGGCTGGAAGCCGCGCTGGTGCTGCCTCCCAGGCCAATAGCCGGGGCATTGAGGCGCGCGCGTATACATGAGGCAGGCGCGATTCCATCGTGCTTGGCATCGGAGTAAAATTCCTACCAGGAGGACGTTCCCATGGCTATCCGCGACATGAATCATTTCACCGTGTTGACCCACGATTTGGAAGCCACACGGCAATTTTATATTGGCATTCTCGGTCTCAAGGACGGCTACCGGCCGGATTTGGGTTTTCCAGGCGCCTGGCTCTATATCGGTGAACGTGCGGTGTTACATGTCATCGCCGGCCGGCCCTTGCCTAGCCCACCCGGCGGCGTGCTGGATCACATGGCTTTTAGCGCCAGCGATTTGCCCGCTACCGTCGCTACCTTGAAGGCGCGTGAAATCGAATATGTTCTGCGCAAGCAGAACGGCTCCGGCGTGTGGCAGTTGTTTTGTTACGATCCGAGCGGCGCGCGGGTCGAGTTGGATTTTCCGGCGACTGAGCCGGCGCCCGCGGCGTAAGGC
>JANNMV010000502.1:0-3908 GCA_031398205.1 Pseudomonadota bacterium
ATTCGCAAGGTCTAATCGACGGCGCTTATCAAGCGGGTCTGGATAACGTCAAGAAAATGGCCGAAGGGAAGTAAGCAATCCACATTCGGCGCGACGGTTGTTGCGCCGAATGTTTCAATCGAGCGATGCAGTGCGCATCGTCGTCATAAGCTTTTTTTCTTAACTGCCGCCACCAGTTACAACCCGCTTGCCTCCTGGCACGGCATGGCTTGAAACACAATATCCATGCGGCTTTCGGGGCACTACAATCCTGGATGAGTGTTCGATTACACGGTTAACGACTACTCGTTAGAAACCATTTTCAGGACGCCGCTCGAGAAAATGATCGGGATCCATTGTGTCTCATGCGCACGAATGCGGCGCGCAACTTCGTAACCGTCCATTTTCGGCATCTGCATATCAAGCAAAATAAAGTCTGGGGATGCAATGAGAAATTGACGATTGCCCACTTTGTCATCGCGCGCTGTAATGACTTGATGACCCTCGACTTTGATGATTTTGGACGTGAGCATCGGCAGCGCGTCAAACTTTCACACGCATTTAGCTCGGCGCGTTAGGCTGGTCGAACTTTTCCTATTTTCAAAAATTGCCCGCGACAGCTGGATTCCGCCGGCCGTCCCCAGCGGTGGCGTTTCGATTGTCGATGGGCGCGACGAACAATCGTATGTTCGGCCGCTCCGCGTTCGAGGACGGGCCCGAGGTATTTAGCCGGATCGAGAAGATTGATGCTGACTGGTTATTTGCCCGATAACGCGTTGCGAACAGCCGCGACAAACTGAGCATCGCTCGTGGCCGTGCTACTGCTTTTTGCAATGATGCGGCCTTCGGGCGAGACTAAGGTGAGTATGGTTGAGTGATTAAATTCTTTATCGCGCAGTTGGCGATATTGCACACCGAGAAGTGCCGCGATTTTTCTCACGTCGCCTGCTTGCGCGCGCGCGAGTGACCAACGGGACAGGTCCAACCCACGTTTCTCAGCGAGGCTCGCGAGCACTTTAGGATTGTCTCGTTCTGGATCAACGCTCACGAGTAACACGTGCAATCTTGCGCGTTCATCTTTGCTCAAACCCGCGTCGATGCGTTTTAACGTTTCGATGGTTTTTGGGCAAACGTATGGGCACGATGTGTAGAACATGGTGATGATTTGCACCTGTCCGGCGAAAGATGCAAGACGCACTTCTCGTCCGTCTTGTATGGTCAGCGGCGCATCGAGCCGATAGATGGAGTCAGACGGCAAATTAGCTGCTATGCAACTAGTCGTAAACGACGCGAGTGCGACAACGGTAATAAATATTCGCTTCATCGGACGACTTTTGGGGCATTGATTGCGCAGCGGAATCCCAAATTTCGAGTTGTGTAATTCGCCTGCAATGAAGAAAGCATCGCCACGCGCATCAGCACAGCATAGTTTTCGCGATCGTTAACCGAAAGCGCTCCCGCACCACAGAATTTCGCCAGGTCAGGATCGCCTTGCTCGCGATTATCGGCGGATACCATGAGTGCGTTGAAATCTTCCACCCACTCCCATACTAACCCGTGTAAATCGTAGATACCGTAGACGTTCGGTGGTGTCGCGCCAACCGAACTAAGCACAGCATTGGAAGGACGGCTGTACCAACCCAACAGTTTCTGGCGCCATGCGGGATCACCTCGGGCGTCATTCACACGCTCATCGGCGGCAGCCGCAAACTCCCATTCATGCCAGGTCGGTAACCGCGAGCCCTGCGCTTCACAATAGGCTTGTGCGGCGAACCAACTTACCTGAATGACAGGTTGATCAGGCCCCACGGTGGGCCCCAGATTTAGGGCCGAATGCCAGTGCTGCAAATAATTGCCATCGACAAAAATTGCGGCGGCGCGTCCACGTTGCCAATCGGCGTGTTTACGTACAAAGGCGAGGAACTTTGCATTAGTCACCGGCTTGCGACTTAAATGAAAGCGTGCCACCGCGACTTCGGGCTGCGCTGGATCCGCAGGTAGAACTGAGCGCAAATTGCCGCCGGGCACAGCGACATAGTCTGCGTTGCGGCCGGCATTCGCATCTGCTGTCGCTAGGATTACTGCGGCGGTCACGACTGAAATGCATTCCGCGAACGTCAATCGGCCGCACCTTTCGGACGGGGTGTGGATTGCCGCACTTTAGCAACCTCCTCCGCGGTGACGCGCCCGCCCGGATTTCCCCAACGGTTCAGTGTGTACGAGAGAATATTAGCGACTTCGTCATCGTTCAATTGACTCATTGGCGGCATGACCGAGTTGTAATTCTGGCCATTCACCGTAACCGGTCCACTTAGGCCATTAAGCACGACTCCGATGGCACGTTTAGAATCGGCGGCGAGATAGTCTGAATTAGCAAGAGGCGGGAACACATTCTGAACGCCAGCGCCGTCGTTTTGATGGCACACGGAGCAGGTGCCGTTAAATAAAGCCTCTCCGGCTTTGACCTGTTGTTCGAGCGTGAGCGAACCGCTGGCGGTCGCTTGCGCCGCTTCGGTGATTGGTTTCGCGTCGGCAACCTTATCGCCGAGGTAAACATTATCGATTTCCTTACCCGAGTAGATCGCCTTGTTTTCCGCGCCATCGATCTTGAGCATACCCAGCGCGCCTTTGTTAAACGCGCGAAATATCGAGTGATCCAACAGGATATAAGTGCCCGGCACCTCTACCTTGAATTCAACGATGGCCGAGCCACCTGCCGGGACGATGGTCGTTTGTACGTTCTCCTGGTAACGCGTGCCGCCCTCGGTAAATACTTTGTCAAAAATTTCGCCGATGACGTGGAACGAGCTCACCAAGTTAGGGCCCCCATTGCCGACATACAATCGCACGGTCTCGCCGACGGACGCCTTCAAGGCCTTATCGCCCACCAAAGCGCCTTCTGAGCCATTGAATACGACATAGGTTGCATTTTCGTCGATGGCTTTTTGCATGTCGAATGCCTGCGCGCCCTTCGCGCGATACTTTCCGACGGTGTAGAAATCACCCTGCGCGACATAGTACTCGCGGTCGACTTTCGGCATCCCTTGCGGTGGTTCTACCAGGATCAATCCATACATGCCGTTGGCGACGTGCATGCCGACGGGCGCAGTAGCGCAGTGATATACGTACAAACCCTGGTTGAGGGCCTTGAAGGTGAACTGCGATTCGTGTCCTGGTGCGGTGAAGCTGGAGGTCGCGCCGCCACCTGGCCCGGTCACGGCGTGCAGGTCGATGTTGTGCGGCATCTTAGAACTCGGGTCATTCTTGAGATGGAACTCAACGGTGTCGCCTTGGCGCACACGGATGAAGCTGCCCGGCACCGTCCCGCCAAAAGTCCAAAATGTATAGGACACACCCTCGGAAATCGGCATCTCCACTTCCTTAACAACCAAATCGACAATCACTTTCGCAGGTGTTGAGCGAGTGATGGGCGGCGGAACACTCGGCGGGGCGGTAAGCACTGCGTTGATCGGTTCACCCTGCGGCGTACCGAAGTCACCCTTGGCGGAGCCGCCGGTGTCAGCCGTGCTAGCAGCCGCAACTGTCGGTGTGGGGGGCGAGCTAGGCACTGGACTACAGGCCGCAAGCGCGGATATGGTGGCCAAACAAGTAAGTAGACGACGCAGCGTCATACGGGCCTCGAAATCAGTTGTTTCAGACACTAAGCTAAGCGGGTTGATATGCTTCTACTTTGATCTAACGCAAAGTTTAAGCAATAAATCGCAGCCGATCTTGTGGCGCAAACGTGATTGCCACGATACCCGTTGTTGCGGTGCTCGACAACGGAAAAGAGTGGTTGCCAGCCGGCGCGTCCTGCCTGTTTCCTGGCGATGCATGGCCTAAGAGGCGCATCGATATTGGCGTGTAGCCAGTTCGTTCAGAACTGTTAATCTAGTGCGCCGTTTCCCAGTTAGGCCCCGCGCCGATTT
>JANNMV010000513.1:0-5082 GCA_031398205.1 Pseudomonadota bacterium
CCAGCTTCGCCGAAGTGCCCCCAAGAGTTGAATACCGGATGACTGCATTCGGCAACAAGTTCATCAAACTGATCGACGACGTTGACCAGTTGCAACGGACGCTGAAGGACCCGCCGATCAAAGGTTAATTGCGACGATAACGGAGTGTATCGTCGCAATCCAGCGAGTGTCGCGATCCAGCGAGTTGACACGCCCCAGAAGCCCGAGGATACTGATCCCTGGCAATGCATGGCTTGAGGGCCGCATCCCTGTTGGCTCCTCGGCTAGGCTGATATAAATGCCTGAAGGCAAATATTGAAAGCGACGATCATGCGGATCGGTGTTACCAAAGAAATTAAGAATCACGAATACCGCGTCGGACTCACGCCCCAGGGCGTCGCAGAGTTGGCTCGACATCATCATTCTATTTTGATTGAACGCAACGCGGGCGCGGCGATTGGTTTTGGCGATGATCGTTATGTGGCTGCCGGCGCACAGATCGCGGCGGGCGCCGACGAGGTGTTTGCCACGGCGGATATGATCGTGAAAGTCAAAGAACCGCAGCCGGTCGAGTGTAAGAAACTCCGCCCCGGCCAAATACTCTTCACTTATTTGCATCTCGCGCCGGACCCGCAACAAACCCGTTTGTTGATTGAATCCGACGCCGTCGCGATCGCCTATGAAACGGTGACAGACGAGCGAGGCGGTCTGCCCCTGCTCGCGCCGATGAGCGAGGTGGCGGGGCGCATGTCCATCCAGGCGGGCGCGCACACGCTGGAGAAAACCCAAGGCGGTCTGGGCGTGTTGTTGTCCGGTGTGCCGGGTGTGCCGCCGGCCAAGGTGATGGTGTTGGGTGGCGGTGTGGTCGGCATTAACGCCGCGCGCATTGCGTTGGGCATGGGGGCGCTGGTGACGGTGTTCGATGTGTCGCTCGCCCGGCTCAAGGAACTCGACAATTTTTATGGCCCGCGTTTGATGACGTGCTATTCCTCACGCGCGACGATTGAACAGGCGCTGGTCGATGCGGATCTGGTGGTCGGTGGCGTGCTCGTGCCCGGCGCGGCGGCGCCGAAACTCATTACCCGCGCTATGTTGAAGCTGATGCAACAAGGTTCGGTGATCGTCGATGTGGCGATCGATCAAGGCGGCTGCGTCGAGACTAGCCGACCCACTACACATGAGGATCCTACCTTTGTGGTCGATGGTGTGGTGCACTACTGCGTCGCCAACATGCCCGGCGGTGTCGCGCGCACCTCGACCCTGGCGCTGACTAATGCGACGTTGCCTTTCGTGATCGAACTGGCGAACAAGGGCTATCGGCGCGCGGTTGAGGAGAATAGACATTTGCGCAATGGTTTGAATGTTCATCGCGGTGCGGTGACTTATGAAGCGGTGGCGAGTGCATTGGGTTACGCTTATACGGCGGTGATCTGATCGGCTTCGAGGTAACAATTGCTTCCTCCCCTTCAAGGGGAAGGCGCTTCACGAACAAGGAAACGAATATGATTCAACGTGAGAATTTTTCTCCCAACGATATGGAGAATTGGCTCGACGAGCGACGCGTCACCGAAGTGGAGTGCCTCGTCTCCGATTTAACCGGTGTGTCGCGCGGCAAAATTCTGCCGCGCGCGAAATTTGGTAAGGACAAGGGTTTGCGTTTGCCTCAAGCGGTGATGATGCAGACCGTGACGGGGAATTATCCGGAATCGGAGGAAGTCGATGCGATCATGACCGACTACGATCCGGACATGATTTTGAAGCCCGATCCGGAAACCGTTTGTATCGTCCCGTGGGCGGTCGATCCGACCGCGCAAGTGATTCACGATTGTTTCTTTTTCGATGGGCAGATCGTGGATTTCGCGCCTCGCTCGGTGTTGCGCCGTGTGCTCGGCATGTACCAGGCAAAAGGCTGGGCGCCGATCGTCGCGCCGGAATTGGAATTTTATTTGACGGCGCGCAATATCGATCCCGACATTCCACTGAAGCCGCCGATCGGCCGCAGCGGCCGCTCGGAGACGAGTCGTCAGGCCTATAGCATCGATGCGGTGAACGAGTTCGATCCGTTGTTTGAAGATGTGTACGATTATTGCGAGGCGCAAGGCCTGGATGTCGATACGCTGATTCACGAGGTCGGCGCGGGCCAGATGGAAATTAATTTTTTGCACGGCGATCCGATGAAGCTTGCCGACCGCGTGTTTTATTTCAAGCGCACGGTGCGCGAGGCGGCGATGCGTCACGACATGTACGCAACGTTCATGGCCAAGCCCATGGCGAATGAGCCGGGTTCGGCGATGCATATCCATCAAAGCATTATCGATCCGAAGACCAAGCGCAATCTTTTCAGCAACGCAGACGGTACGGCGTCGCCGCTTTTTTACCATTTCATCGGCGGGTTGCAAAAATACCTGCCGGCGGCGACGATTTTTTTCGCGCCCTATGTCAATTCTTATCGCCGTATCGTCAAATACGGCGCGGCGCCGATCAACATCCAATGGGGCCGTGACAATCGCACCGTCGGTATCCGTGTGCCTGATTCCGAGCCGGAAGCGCGGCGGGTGGAGAATCGCGTCGTGGGTGTCGATGCCAATCCTTACGTGGCCATCGCCGCGACTTTGGCCTGCGGCTATTTGGGCATGGCGAATAAGATCGAGCCGCTGCCGGAATACAAAGGCAGCGCCTACGAATCGGACTTCCAATTACCACGCGGCTTGCACGAGGCGCTGACCGAGATGCGCGAAGCAACGGCGCTGCACGATGTGATGGGTAAACGCTTTGTTACGCTCTACGCCGCGGTCAAAGAAGAAGAGTATGCGGAATTTATGAAAGTGATTTCTCCCTGGGAACGGGAACATTTGCTGTTGCACGTTTGAGGATAGTGAATCATGACCGCTCTATTTGAAATGCGGAAGACCACGCCCGGAAATCAGGAATACGATACCAAGAGTATCCAGGCCAAGGACGCCGCCCATTATCTGCATCCCTTCACCGATTTTAAAGCACTGGCGGCGAAGGGCTCGCGCGTCATGGTGCGCGGCGACGGCATCTACATTTGGGATTCCGAGGGCAACAAAATTCTCGACGGCATGTCCGGGCTGTGGAACGTGAACCTGGGTTATGGCCGCAAGGAATTGGCCGATGCCGCCTACCGGCAACTCAACACGTTACCCTTCTACAATAGTTTTTTTCAGACCACCAATGTTCCCGCTGCGGAATTAGCCGCGGCCATCGCTGCAATCGCGCCGCCGCACATGAAGCATGTGTCATTCGCCAATTCCGGTTCGGAAGCAAACGACACGATCGTGCGCATGGCGCGCCGCTATTGGGAATTGGAAGGACAGCCGCAGCGCAGCATTATTATCGGCCGCAAGAATGGCTATCACGGCAGCACCATGGCCGGCGCCTCGCTCGGCGGCATGGCCGGCATGCATGCCCAGGGCGGCCTGCCGATTCCCGGCATCGTGCACATTGAGCAGCCGTACTACTACGAGCTTGGTGGCAAGTTGTCGCCGGAAAAATTCGGCATAAAAGCCGCGGGCTGGCTGGAAGAAAAAATTCGCGAAGTCGGCAAGGACAACGTTGCCGCATTCATCGGCGAGCCGGTGCAGGGCGCCGGCGGCGTAATCATTCCGCCCATGACGTACTGGCCGGAGATTCAACGCATTTGCAACAAGTACGGCATCTTGCTGATATCCGACGAAGTCATCTGCGGCTTCGGACGGCTCGGTCGCTGGTTCGGCTGCGAATATTTCGGCACCAAGCCGGATTTCATCACCTTCGCCAAAGCCGTGACCTCGGGCTACATTCCGCTGGGTGGCGTGATCGTCAGCGACCGCGTTGCCGACGTGCTGATCGAAAAAGGCGGCGAGTTTGCCCACGGCTATACCTACGCCGGGCACCCGGTCGCCTGTGCCGTGGCTTTAGAGAATATCCGGATTTTCAAAGCCGAGAAAATCATCGAAAAAGTCGCCGCCGAGACGGCGCCTTATCTGGCCGAAAAATTCCACAGCTTGGCGGATCATCCGCTCGTCGGCGTCACGGAAACCTGCGGGATGATGGCTGCCCTGGTGCTGGTCGCGGATAAAGCAAAGAAAACCGGCTTCGATCCGGCGGCGGAAGTCGGTATGATTTGCCGCGGCTTTTGTTTCCGCGAAGGCGTTATCATGCGCGCCGTCGGCGATCGCATGATCATCGCGCCGCCGCTGATTATTTCTAAGGCGGAGATCGACGTCCTAATCGCGTTGATTCGGCGCTGCCTCGATCTCACCTTTGAGGAGCTAAAACGCGTCAAAATACTGGCGTGAAATTTAACGGTAATGTAAGCTTTCGCTTCGAGTTAAGTTGTGATCTGAAACCTTGCCAAGAGCCGCACGCAGACTGTCTCGCAGCAGGGTATGCCAGGAGAGCCGCACCAGAGCTATCTCTCAGGGCCGATGAGTTTTGAAACCAATTTGAAACTCAACTAGCCCGATTTCGTTGGGTGCGCGTTACGTTTATTTTTATCCGTTTGGAGGATGCAAAGTGAAAAGTAATTTAATCAAAACAATCGGCATTGTGTTCACAACCCTGCTTGCCTTGGGCATGGGTCATCCATCCCTGGCCCAAGAAGAACCCAAGGTTCTGAACGTTTATAACTGGGCCGACTATCTGCCGGACGATTTGCTGGCGAATTTTCAAAAAGAAACCGGCATCAAAGTCCGTTACGACACCTTCGACACCAACGAAGTGGTACACGCCAAGCTGATCGCCGGGCGTACTGGTTATGACGTCGTGGTTCCCTCGGCAAACTGGGCCGCGCTACACATCCAGGCGGGTCTGCTGCGCAAGCTCGATAAATCCAAGCTGCCGAACCTCAAGAATACCGACCCCATCATGGCCGGTTTGCTCGCCAAAGTGGATCCCGGCAACCAGTATCTGGTCAACTGGGCGTGGGGCTTTATTACCTTGGGTATTAACACCGACAAGGTCAAGGCCGCGCTGGGTTCATTGCCCATGCCCGACAATGCCTGGGCGTTGATTTTCGATCCGAAATACGCCAGCAAACTCAAATCCTGCGGCATCAGCATGCTCGATTCCGCCACCGACATCATCCCGGCGGCGCTGCAT
>JANNMV010000532.1:0-3576 GCA_031398205.1 Pseudomonadota bacterium
GTGTTGATAAATTTCGATTTCTATACTGTCCTGTGGCGCACCGGCGTACGCCGACCACACATCACGCAAAGCGAAACGCACGCGGTAAAGCGGTTGGTGTGGTTTACCGGAACGCGCGTAGGCGAGTTCTTCGGGATTGCCGAATACGCCGCACAGGCGCTCGATCGTGCCTGTTTGTCCGCGCACATACCACGGCGTACGAATGTGGCCGGGCGAAAACATTTCCCTGACCCGAACCCTATCGCCGACCCTGAAGCACGGCGCCACCGCATCGGCGCTCATGTCGCCTCGCTCGCTAAACGCGCTTCGACTTCGGCCATCTTCTCGTTCAACTCATCGATGCTCACCACGCCGCGCTGGATCATGGTCTGGGTGATGGAAAAGACCCAACGCTCGTAGTACGTCATTGTTTCGTAGGCATCGCCGCCGATGCTCTCGATGTTGCGACGCAACTCATCGACATTGAGAAGATTGCGCCCCTGTTGCGACAGCAAAACCATCAACGCATCGACGCGCTTTTCCCACAGCGCGAATTCGTGCTCGCTCACCTCCACCTTTCCGGCTGGTAGGCCGCCCATATCGTGATGACCGCGCATCATGTTCGTGATCTCCCTGCTTCAATCGACGGCTTGATAATATGCGTATGATTAGGGTTTATCAACTTATCCTCTGTCATTCCCGCGAAAGCGGGAATCCATTTGGCCTTTGAACGTCAACATGGATTCCCGCTTTCGCGGGAATGACAAAATTGACGTTATTTGTTCTAACAATTCTCGATCGCTTTAAAAATGAATTTCGGAGAAACCCATGCGCACCATCTTAGAATACGCGGCCGATCTGACGGCAGGAAAAACCACCAGCCGCGCCATCGTCGAAGCGGCCCTCGCGAAAATCGATGACAAGAACGGCGAAGGCGCACGCACTTTCATCAAGGTCTATCGCGAAGCGGCGCTCGCCGAAGCCGACGCATCGGATCGTTTGCGTAAGCATGGCATCGTCCCCTCGCCGCTCGCCGGGTTGCCGATTTCGATAAAGGATTTATTCGACGTCGCGGGCGATGTCACCTTGGCAGGCGTAAAAGCCCACGCCAATTTACCGCCCGCAACATCCGATGCGCCGATCGTCGCGCGGTTGCGGGCAGCGGGCGCGGTCATCATCGGCCGCACCAACTTGAGCCCCATGGCGTTTTCGCCGCTCGGTGTAAATCGCGATTTCGGCACGCCGGGTAATCCTGCGGACCGCACGCGTATTCCGGGAGGCTCATCATCCGGCGCCGCGGTCTCGGTCACGGACGGCATGGCCGTCGCCGCGATCGGCTCCGACACGGGCGGGTCGATCCGCATGCCCGCGGCGTTCTGCGGTATCACCGGGATCAAGCCGACACAACAACGCGTGCCGCTCACGCAAACGTGGCCGCTCTCGACCACGCTTGATTCCGTTGGGCCGCTTGCGCCGAGCATGCGTTGCTGCGCCCTGGTCGACGCGGCGCTTGCGGGCGAAGCGATCATCGTGCCCGATGCCATTGCGCTGAAGGGATTACGCTTCGCCTTGCCAATGAACAGCGTGACCGATGATATGGACGCAACGGTGAGCAAAGCCTTTCAGCGCGCGTTAGGAATTTTATCGAAGCACGGCGCGCAGATCATCGAAAGCCAAATGCCGGAAATCAACGAAGTCATCGCCATGTGGCGAAATCCGCCGAGCTTCACCCAAATGGAAGGTTACGCGCGCTACGGAAAATGGCTCGCGGACAATCCCGACGCCTACGATCCTTTCATTCGTGCGCGCTTCGCCGTCGGCGCGAATGCCTCTGCGAAGGACTACATCGATCTCGTCCACGCCCGCGCCAGCATCATCGAACGCAGCGCGAAAGCGACGAGAAATTTCGACGCGGTCATCATGCCGACCCTGCAATTCGTCGCCCCGACCATTGCCGAAGCCTCGACCGAAGAAGGCTTCAAACGCATCGTCCCGCAAGCGATCAGAAATCCATCGATCGGAAACCTGCTCGATCGCTGCGCCATCTCGACGCCGTGCCATCAGCCCGGTGAATTGCCGGTGGGATTATCTTTGATGGGCGAACACGGCGATGATCGGCGATTGTTAGCGCTGGGATTGGCGGTTGAAACGGCGCTTAAGGCTTTGTAAATATTTTTAGGCATACCTGGAGACTCCCATGGCCCTGGCCCTAGGCCACCCCGTAGGCCAGCCCCCTGGATACTGGGCTCCAGGCATGCATTGACCGCGAGCAAAGCAGGATATGGCCTCTGGCTATGCGTTAAAAAGCGTCATCCTGAACGAAGTGAAGGATCTGCTTTTTACGGCAGCGAAAGCAGATCCTTCGCGTTGCTCAGGATGACATGTCTAAAGCATTACCCAGTTTATAGCTTGGATGAAGCGCAGCGAAATCCGGGGCCATGATCCCGGGATTCCGTTTCGCTCCATAGCAGGCTATATTCACGAGCGTGCTTGCCAGGAGGCACATAGAGCTTGCTCCGCGCCATCGCCTGCTCTGCGAGCCAATACCCACGCGCCTCTCCAGCCATTGATGAACAACATCCAGATCGACTCAATAGCCCTTTTCACGAGCTTGCTCAGCCCTATTCCAAAACGATGCATCCTCGCCAGAATAATTCCTTGTAATACAAGCCTTTGTGGATTACAGTGTCGGCCTTGCAAGTTTGATTTTTGAGGAATACGGCAGTTAATGAAATTTACTGAGCTTGGTTTGAACAGCGCGCTGTTGCGCGCGATCGAAGATGAAGGCTACACTGAGCCGACGCAGATTCAGGCAGAGGCGATTCCGGTAGTGATGGCCGGCCGCGATGTGATGGCCGGCGCGCAGACCGGGACGGGCAAGACCGCCGCGTTTGTGCTCCCCCTCCTGCAACAATTATTGATTCACGCGAATACTAGTTTTTCGCCCGCGCGCCATCCGGTGCGCGCGCTGATCGTCGTCCCGACGCGGGAACTTGCCGTGCAAGTGGAAGAAAGTGTGCGCGCTTACGGCCGCCACGTGGCGCTGCGCTCGACAACCGTCTACGGCGGCATGGATATGCAAGGTCAGACAGTCAGCTTGCGCCGTGGCGTTGAGATTGTGGTGGCGACACCGGGACGTTTGCTCGATCACGTGCAACAAAAAAATGTGAATCTGGGCACGACCGAATTTTTGGTGCTGGACGAAGCCGACCGCATGCTCGATATGGGCTTCATGCCGGACATCAGGCGCATCATCGATTTGTTGCCGAAAGAACGGCAAAATTTATTGTTCTCCGCGACGTTTCCCGACGAAGTGAAAAAACTCGCCACGGCAATCCTGACCGATCCAGTGACAATTCAAGTGGCCAAGCGCAACAGCGCGGCGGAAACGATTACGCAGTCGATCTATCGCGTGCCGCATCCGAAAAAACGCGAGCTGCTGACGGAAATTCTGAAGCGCAAGGCGGACACCCAAGCCCTTGTTTTCACCAATACCAAAACCGGCGCCAGCCGCCTAGCGCGGGAATTGGAAAAATCCGGCTTGGCCGCGAGCGCGATTCACAGCGATAAATCGCAGCAGGAACGGTTGCAAACCTT
>JANNMV010000601.1:0-4216 GCA_031398205.1 Pseudomonadota bacterium
AGAACCAGCACGAAGCGTCTACCGCCAGGGCCGGATCGGTTGCCAGCAATTGCGCCGCCGCCGCCGTGCTGCTGCTGAAATCGCGGCCGCGCGCGCGGCCATATCTCGTGTAATTTTCACGGCCGGTAATTTGAATCAGCCCGCGGCCCTTGAAGCGCACGCCGTCGCCCGGTTGCGTGTTGCCCAGGTCACGCCGACCCTCGTAGGCGCGGCCGCTGGCAATTTCTTCCGAGTAAATCAATTCTTTGCTTTCATGGCCGATCTGCGCCAAGAAATGCACGCGGCGCAGCGCCGTGTTGATCGCATTCTCGTTCATTTTTGCGATCAGCCCCGGGAAATAGCGCGCAATCTTTCCCGAACTCGCGTGAACATAAATGCCCTGCAGTTTCTTTTCCGTCAGTCCCGGCAGCAAGCCGACGCGCAACGCTGCCAAGGTTCCGCCATTCGCATCGACCTTAGCGTCGGGTCGGGCCGTGTTGCGGACGCGGCGCTGAAATAACTCAATCGCGGCGATGGTCGCGGCGCTGCACACGCCGGATTCGGCCAGCGGCGCCAGCGGACTGAGTCGGTAGCTATTCAGGTTGAGAAGAATTTGGATGGACTTGACGTCGTCGGCGGTATTGACCCCGCCGCGCCCCACCGATCGTCTGATGCACATTATTTTCTCCCCCCGTCGCGTTGTCGAAGACTAGCGCACCATTCTACTGCAAACACTCAGGCTTTTACGACTATGCCACGAGGCTTACCCAGCTTGCCGTTTGGCAAGGCATGCGCTGAGAGCCAGTATACATAAGGCTTGCAGCGCATCACTATTTTTGATCGATGGTAATGGTTGCGTCCCACGGCGCCCTGTTGGGCTCATCCAAACGGCGGCGGCAGGTGGCGACAAAGAATTGGGTCGGGCCGTCGTTCGGCCAGCGCTGGGAGAGTTTTCCAAACTGCTGCGCAGCTTCGGCCAAATGTCCTTCACAATAAATTTTTAATGCACTGGCGAAGTCGGAATAGTTCGAATCCGATACGGGTGGCGCGCGGTCGCTCACCAGCTCGACAATGTCCAGCGGTTGGGATTTTCCGACCAGTTGAAAGCGGCCCAAGGGGCGCACGAATAGATCGCCGCTGTCGATCGCTTCAGCCGTTGCCAGCAACGTGGTGTTGAGGGTTTTGTTGAGGCCCTCGACGCGGCTGGCGGTGTTGACGATGTCGCCGACGGCGCGAAATTCTAAGTGACCGCCGCGTGCGCCCAGGGTGCCGACGGCGACTTCGCCGGCATGCAACCCGATGCGCGTTTCCAGTTTCGGCCGATCGGCGTGGCGGTTGAATTCGTCCAATGCGTCGCGCATGGCGAGGGCGGCACGACAGGCTTGGCGGCGCAAATCGGCGCTGGTCTCGGTCTTCGCCCATAACGCTAACAGCGCGTCACCGCGCAGGTCGGCAACGGTTCCGCCGTGTTGCTCGATGATGCCGTTGAGTAGGGCGAAATAGTCGTTCATCAAATTCGCCAGCGCCTGGGGCGCCAGGGTTTCCGATAATCGCGTGTAGTTTTTCACATCGGTCGCCAGGCACACACCGTAGGCCAATTGGGTTTGCGGCCCGGCGGGCGCGGCGTCGGCAAGCGAGCGCTGCAGAACCTCGGCCGGAACAAACTGTTTGGCGAGTTTGATGATTTGCTCGCGCTGGCGTTTGGCAAAACGGTATTTGAACAAGGTTGCGCTGACGAATGCGATGGGCGCCAAGATCACCAGGGGCACGATCAGCGGCAGCCAAACCTGATCGTGGCCGAATAGTTGCCGCGCCAAAAACAGATACCCTGCGCTGACCAACGCGAGGACAATCGCTGCCCGACGCATCTCAAGTAAAGCCGCGAGCACGCCGACGAATGCGCCCCAGAGGCCGAAGAGCGCCATCTGGCGCGGCAGCGCAAGCGGTTTGAGGTCAGAGTCGGCGAGCAGATTGGCGAACGCGGTCGCCGCGATTTCGACACCGCTCAGACGCAATCCGTCCGCTTGCGAATACACGGTGTGATAGTCATCGCGAATCGCTTCGTAGTCACGCCATGTCGTCGGCAGATAGCCGATGAAGACGGCTTTGCCTTTGAATATTGCGCGATCGGCGGCTGCGTTCGGATGACCTATCACCTGGTGGTAGGGAAGCGTGGTCACGGTGCGCGGCGGCCCGTAGAAGTTTAGAAACCGTGCTGGCTCGCCGGCGTACGTTAAAAGCAGCGCGCGCAAAATTTGTCTGTGGCGTGGCGGCCAATCGTGCTGATTCTGTATATTGTTCAGGGCGCGCCGGAGTAATTGGGGTCGTGCGGCAAACACCCGGCGCAGCACCGTGGCATGCTGGCTGGGTGCCTGAAGATCCTTGCCCAGAGCGGGTTCCAGCCCGATCATCATTTCCCGCAGGCGCGGCATCAGATCACGCGCGAACACTTGCAACGCGGCCACGGGGAGGGTGGCGAGCTCGCCGTCGTCGGCCTTGAAGGTCCAGTAGCCGTCGACCCGTATCGGCTCGCGCGGCAACACAAACGTGGCGTTGAGTTGTGCCGCTTGATGTAGCAGCGCGGTGGCGGACTGGAGGGCTTCGGACTGGGCGACTAACTTCTTGGCGAGGACGACATTATTTGCCTGAGCGATGGCAGCGGCGAATTCGCTATCCTGCGCGCGACTTTCCTCGAAAAATAAATCGAACACGATCACCGCCGCACCCGCTTGTCTTAAGCGGTTGACCGCCTCGATGTGAAGCGCCCGCGACCATTGTGCCGGTTTTTCCGGCAAGTTCAGCTTGTCGGTGGTTTCGCCGTTGATGGCGAGGATGACAACGTCCGGCGGCGCAGGATTCGCGCCGCGTAGCGCAAACAGCCAGGGCAAGCCGAAGCGCTGTTCCAAATCAGCGATGCTTGGCAACAGTCCAAGGACCAGGCCCAACAGCCCAAGCGCCAGCGCCAGTTTTCCGGGTAAACCGGCGCCGAAACGCTTAATGCGTCGCGCGGATTGTTCCAATGCCATGTTATTTATGACCATTTTCTCGCGGACGCGAGAAAAAAATCGGTCCGTCGCCGCCCCACATTTTTGCCCCTGCCCCCTCGACTCCTACTTGGTCAAGTAGGGATTTTATATGACCCGTCGCGCTACAGTATGGCCAATGTGTGTCGGCTGCGAAAGGAGCGCGCGAGTCATTTAGGCGCGTGGCACGCAACGAGTAGCAAACGACAAAATCAAAGTGAGGAAAGCGTCATGGCTGTGATCGCGGTAACGAGCGGGATGGGGACGGGCGTGAAGTATGTCGCCGAGCATGTGGCGCGGCGCCTGGGCTTGGAGTTGGTGCATCGCGAAATTGGCGAAGCCGGGCGCGCGGTCGCACCCAATACCCTCCACGAATCGCAGCGCTCGCGCTGGGACGCCGGGCTCGCCTGGCTTAACGCCGCGGGCGATGTGGGCGGCCTGGACGAGTTGGAGAGCGTGTGCCGGTTGGCGCAACGCGGCAATGTGCTGATTTGTGGCGCAACGCCGCTGCATTTTCTAAGCGACCTGACCGAGGTGATCAAGGTTCGCGTGCGCACCACCATGGCACTGCGCGTGCGGCGCATCATGGCGTGCATGGGCACCGACCAACCGGATATGGCCTTAGCGAAAATATTGCTCGGCGACCAACGTCAGTCGGACGCATTGCGCCGTATGTTTAAGATCGACGACGCAGAGAATCCGGACTTCTACGATCTAGTCATCGATACCGGCCGGGAACCGGCGGAAAATTGCGCCTTACAGATCGTCAAGTGGGCCGCGCGGCCCAGTGAGAACGCGGCGCGCACGCGCTGGGTAAAACTCGACTCGATGCTTGACCAGATACGCAGCCTGCGCAGCCACCCAATGAAGGAGACTCGGGATGGAAATGCCGGTTCGAGCACGCGCTTGTCTTAAATTCACCCCTCTTTTCACGGCGCCCGGTTACGGCCTATACTATCCGCTCGCGAACCCAGACCGAGAGAGGTTGCCATGAGCGCTGTCAAGGGAATGGATCGGTGAAACGGGCAACGGTGGTCGCCCATATTCGTCATCTCTGCTGCTTGGGCTTGGGTGCCGAGACGATTATGCCGGCACTGCTCAAATGTTTGCATGAATTGGTTGCGTCGGAATCCAACGCATTTTTTTGGGTCGACGAACAAGACGAAATCACCAACTTCTGGGCCGAAAAAATACTGCCGGCGGAGGTCATGCGG
>JANNMV010000604.1:0-2092 GCA_031398205.1 Pseudomonadota bacterium
CGGGTTATTCGTCTACGGCCTCGGCCTGCCGATGAAAATTTGGCCTGGATCCTGACATGGATCTACTCGCCAATCTCAGTCTCGGTTTCGCCGTTGCATTAACGCTCAAAAATCTCGCCTATTGTTTTCTCGGCGTCACGCTCGGCACGCTGATCGGTGTGCTGCCCGGCATCGGCCCGGTCGCAACGATCGCCATGTTGTTGCCGATCACGTTCAACCTGCCGCCGGAATCGGCGCTTATCATGCTCGCCGGAATTTACTACGGCGCGCAATACGGCGGCTCGACATCGGCGATTTTAGTCAACATGCCCGGTGAAGCCTCGTCCGTCGTGACCGACATGGAAGGCTATCAAATGGCACGCCAAGGCCGCGCCCGCGCGGCCCAGTCGATCGCCGCCATCGGCTCGTTCTTCGCCGGCTGCGTCGGTACACTTCTGATCGCCTCATTCGCGCCACCGCTGGCCGCCCTCGCTTTCAAATTCGGCCCACCGGAACGGTTCTCGCTGTACGTGTTGGGCTTGGTCGCCGCCGTGGTATTGGCCCACGGTTCGTTGATTAAAGCGCTCGCCATGATTTCGCTCGGCTTGTTGCTCGGAATCATTGGCACCGATGTCACTTCCGGCACACAGCGTTACACCTTCGGCATTGCGAATTTGTCCGACGGTATCGGCTTCGCCATCGTCGCCATGGGCATGTTCGGCATCGCGGAAATTATTCGCAGTTTGGAGAATGTCGCAAAGCGCGAAGTTTTCACGTCGAATCTCACCGGACTGTGGCCCACGCGCGAGGATCTGCGCGCCTCGTGGAAGGCCATTTTGCGCGGCACCGGCCTGGGTTCGCTACTAGGAATATTGCCCGGTGGCACGGCGATTCTCGGCTCGTTCGCTTCTTACATGCTGGAGAAGCGTCTGGCCGGGCCGTCGTCGAAATTTGGCAAAGGCGCCATCCAAGGTGTCGCGGGGCCGGAAGCCGCGAACAACGCCGCGGCGCAAACCTCATTCATCCCGATGCTAACGCTCGGCATTCCCTCCAACCCCGTGATGGCGCTGATGGTCGGCGCCATGATCATCCAAGGTATCCAACCCGGCCCGCAAGTGATGACCCAGCGACCGGAATTATTTTGGGGGATGATCGCCAGTATGTGGGTCGGCAATGTAATGTTGGTGTTGCTGAATTTACCGCTGATCGGCATTTGGGTACGGCTGTTAAAAGTGCCCTACCGCCTGCTCTATCCGGCCATCTTGTTGTTTTGCTGCATCGGTGTTTACAGTTTAAACAACAGCGTGATGGACGTGATGCTCGCCGCCCTATTCGGCTTGATCGGATACATATTCATCAAGCTCGATTGCGAGCCGGCCCCGCTGTTGCTCGCCTTTGTGCTTGGCCCGATGATGGAAGAAGAGTTGCGCCGCTCGGTCAACACCGCGCGCGGCGATTGGATGGTATTTCTCAATCGCCCGCTGAGCTTGTCATTACTGCTCGTCGCCGCGGTGCTGTTGCTGATTATCGTTGCGCCGAATATTCGCAAGAAGCGCGAAGAGGCGTTTCACGAATAGCGTTCGCCAAAATCGTTACAGCGTCTTTGCGAGCAACGCGAAGCAATCTCGTGTTTTTCGCGTCACTATAAAATCACTTATTTCTCCTGAAACGTTCGTAGTGCATACAACGTCCGCGAGTGAAATTCGCGCTGAAACAAAATGTACACCACCAGCGCGGTCGCCGGAAAAATAAGCCATGCATGCAGAAACCACGCCAGCACCGCCATGGAAAAATAGTAAGCGCGCAAGCCTTCGTTCAAATTTTCCGCCGCATAACTTGCGACACTGGTAATCATGTCGATGTAGGCGCCATGCTGTTCCGGCTGGTTCGTCGGTGGCGGCGCCGCGCCGACTAAGATGGTGCAAAAATTGAATTGCCGCTGCGACCAGGTGAACTTAAAGAACGCATAGACAAACGTCAGAATTAACAGAATGATTTTGATACGCCAAACCAGTTCCGATTCTTTGCGCGCGAACGGCAATTCCGACATGGCATCCATCACCTGTTGCGTAGTCCCGAGAAGCGCGGCCAGGCCACCCAAAACCAGAATAGA
>JANNMV010000660.1:0-2379 GCA_031398205.1 Pseudomonadota bacterium
ATACATGAAGGCAATCAAGAATAGACCAAACACGATTTGTGGTGGAATACCACCAACACTCTCGGCGATATTGGGCGCGAACTGCACGAACGCCGCGCCGTAGATCGCGCCGGACAGGGTGGCGAGGCCGCCGATGACGACCCCGACCAAGAACAAGATCGACAGTAGCGGCGCAAAACTGTCGGGCGCGACGAATTGTACGACGATGGCGCCGAGCGCCCCAGCAATGCCCGTGTACATCGCCGATACGCCAAAGGTGATGGATTTGTACATGGCGTTGTTGATGCCCATGGCTTCGGCGGCGATAGGCTGATCGCGGATCGCCACCAGTGCGCGGCCGATGCGGCCACGCAAAATGTTGTAGGCGACGACGAACAAAATGATCGTCACGAACAGCGTGAAGAAATAAAGCCATTGATCGGCGCTAATTTCTTTCCCAAAGAAAGTGAATGGTGCATTGGGTTTGTTGATGTTGATGCCTTGCACGCCGCCGGTCCAATGTTCGATGCGCTTGTACTTCAGCAATTGCGGCACTGAAACGGCGAGTGCGAATGTCGCGAGGGCGAGATAGTGCCCTTCCAAGCGCAGCGCCGGTAAACCGAACAGAAATCCGAATCCTAAACACAACACACCCGCGATCGGCAGCGTCGCCCAATAGGGCACGCCAAACTTGTCCATCAGCACGGCGGCGGTGTAGGCGCCGATGGCGTAAAACGCGCCGTGGCCCAGCGAGATTTGGCCGTTGTAGCCGGTCAGCATGTTTAATCCCAGGATGGCGATGGCGTAGACCAACATTTGCGTGAGTTGCAAGGTGCGGTAATCGCTGACGAAAAAGGGCAGCGCGCAGGCAATGGCGATAACAATCAGCGGCCAAATGAATGTAGTTTTTTGCGCTGTGGCGCCGGTGGGTTTGAGTATTGTTTTTAGATCGCCCATCACCTAAACCCTCGTTACCAAAGTGCGCCCGAATAGGCCGTTCGGTTTGAATAACAACACGCCGATAATCAAAATCAGCGCGACGGTCAACTTGAGTTCCGTGCCGAAAATGTATTGTCCCGCCAGATTTTCCACTACGCCGACGATGAATCCGCCCACAATGGCCCCCCACGGGTTGTCGATGCCGCCGAGCAAGGCCGCGGCGAAGGCATAGAGCAACACGCCCGCCATCATGTTTGGATCGAGGAATACGATGTGCGCCACCATCATGCCGGCCACGGCGCCGATGGCCGCGGCGAGCCCCCAACCCAGCGCCAGCATCCAGCCGACGCGAATGCCTACGAGCCGGCTCGACACCGGATTTTGTGCGGCGGCGCGCATCGCCAAACCGAGTGGCGTGAAGCGAAAGAAGAGGTAAATGAGCAATAACACGACCACAGTGACCGCGATAGAGCCCAACTCGTGACCGGAAAGATAGCCGTAGGATCGTGCGGGAAATGGCGACGGGAAAGGTTGATTGGTGTAGGTGTAAATCCAGCCGGCGAGGCCGTTGAGGATCAACAGCAAGCCAATGAAAACGATGATCACCGTCAGCACAGCGCCACGTTCGACTGGACGAATCACGACGCGTTCAATCAAGATGCCGCCAATAAACGAGATGACAATCGTCGCAAAAAACGCCACCCAGTAGGGTAGGCCGGCGTTGATCATGGTCAGGGCAAGATAAGTCGAAAACATCGCCATTTCGCCTTGGGCGAAATTGATGTGATGCGTCGATTGATGGATCATCACCAGCGACAGCGCGAGGCTGGCGTAGATGCCGCCGGTGGCAAGGCCTGATAGGATTTGGTGGAGGAAGGTTTCCATGGGCAGCAATTATTCAGGCTTTTTAGGTATGCCTGGAGAGGAAGTACCAGTGCAGTTTCCAGGGCATGCAACGCCACGAGCACGTATCCATGCGGGTCGTGGCGGCGTCAGTCTATGGCCAATAACGAATGAAATTGCCATGAACTATCCCCTCTCCCCACTTCGGGGAGAGGGCGAGGGTGAGGGGCGAGCACCTAATTCTCCCAGTATCGTTTCTAACACCGCGTTCGTATTTAGCAGCACGTCGTTATTCCAAAATCGCAGTACGCGAAAGCCTTTCTCACTCAGCGCAGTTGTTCGTCGCGCATCATATTGCGCCTGTTCTGTATGTTGACCACCGTCGAGTTCAATAACCAACTTCTGCTCCAAACAAACGAAGTCAACGATGTAAACTCCGATCGGATGCTGGCGTCGGAACTTGAACTGCTCAAATTCGCGATTGCGTAGGAAATACCAGATGCGCTGTTCTGCTTCTGTGGCATTTGTCCGGAGTTGCTGTGGGCGGGATTTTTGCGGTTTTCCCCTCACCCTAGCCCTCTCCCCAGCGGGGAGTGGGGATACCTCCTGCGGTGTCGA
>JANNMV010000662.1:0-2573 GCA_031398205.1 Pseudomonadota bacterium
GCGACACCGCACTCCGTAATACGTTAGCATTACGGTTTTTAGCGGCGCCGCATGAATTTGTGCGACGCAACATTTTCGCGTATTATTCCGTTCTTAGTTCCACTGAACGGGGCATAGTTTGATTGTTTCGTTCGTTCTTTCAGGGGGTTTGAAATGCCGCTCAAAATAGCCGTGCCGGCCGAGCGCCTGGCCGGCGAAACCCGTGTTGCCATGTCGCCGGAAGTCGCCAAGAAACTGAAAGCGCTCGGCGCTAACGTTTGCTTGGAATCAGGCGCGGGCACTAATAGTCACTATCCCGATTCGCAATTCGCCGATGCCTCGTTTGCGCCTTCTGCCGACGAGACCTATCGCGATGCGCAACTGGTGTTGCGCGTGCAGCCGCCGAGCGCCGATGAAGTCAACCAGTTACCGGCCAACGCGGTACTGGTGAGTTACCTCGCACCCGGCCGCAACGTCGAATTGGCGAAACAATTGCGCGACCGCAACATCACCAGCATTGCAATGGAACTCATTCCGCGCATCAGCCGGGCGCAGAGCATGGATTCGCTGTCGTCGCAAGCTTCCGTATCCGGCTATCAAGCCGCGTTGATGGCGGCGCAGTTGTCGCCGCGATTCTTTCCGATGTTGACCACGGCGGCGGGCACGATTCGACCTGCGAAAGTGCTGGTGATCGGCGCCGGCGTCGCCGGCTTGCAAGCCATCGCCACCGCGCGGCGCTTGGGTGCGATGATCGATGCCTACGACGTGCGTTCCGCAGCGAAAGAGCAAGTGGAATCCCTGGGCGCGAAATTCGTCACCGCCGTGAGTGGTGCGGAAGGCTCTGGCGGCTACGCGCGCGAGTTGACCGAAGAAGAGAAACAGCAGCAGCAAGAAGTGTTGGCTAAAGTCGTCGCCGCCGCCGACGCTGTCATCTGTACCGCGGCGATCCCGGGCCGCCCCGCGCCGAAAATTATCACCGCCGCCATGGTCGGGCGCATGAAACCGGGCGCGGTAATCGTCGACCTCGCAGCAGAAACCGGCGGCAATTGCGAATTGACCAAGCCGGGTGAAACCATTCATACCGCGAATGGCGTCATTATTCACGGCCCGCTCAACGTGCCGGCGTTGATGCCGATTCATGCCTCGGAAATGTACGCGAAGAATTTGCTCAACTTGCTTTCACCATTCATTAAGGACGGCAATTTCGCGCTGGATTTTGAAGACGATGTGATCAAGGGTTGTTTGTATACCCACGCCGGAAAAATTGTTCACGAGGCGAGCCGCAAAGCCGTCGAAGGAAGTTAATTTGGAGTGTCACTCCCGCGAAAGCGGGAGTCCATTTTTCGACCAACATGGATTCCCGTTTTCACGGGAATGACTACGTAGCCTAGGGCGACAACGTGGCCTAGGGCCACTTAAGGAGAAAAGAATGATAGAAGGATTCACCGCTTTATACATCTTCATGCTCGCCGCATTCACCGGCTATGAAGTCATCTCGCGCGTGCCGGTGATTTTGCACACGCCGCTTATGTCCGGCTCAAACTTTATTCACGGCATCGTGCTAGTAGGCGCCATGGTCGCCCTGGGCCGCTCGGAAACTGGATTGGAACAGGCCATCGGCTTTTTCGGCGTTGCGCTCGCAGCGATGAACGCGGTCGGCGGCTACGTTGTCACGGAGCGCATGCTTGGTATGTTTACCAGGAGCGGTAAAGGGAGCGCGAAATGAGTTGGTTCGTACAAGCTAGTTATTTCGTTGCGGCGGTGCTGTTCATTCTCGGCCTGAAAGGCATGAGCTCGCCGCTATCGGCGCAGAAGGGCATTATCTGGGCCGGAGTGGGCATGGTGCTCGCGACCTTGGTGACGTTTGTCCATCCAGAAATTCACGGCGCCAGCAATTACATCCTGATGATCATCGCCATCGCCATCGGCGGCGGCATCGCTTGGGTATCGGGCAAACGCGTGGCGATGACCGACATGCCGCAAATGATCGCGATTTACAACGGCATGGGTGGCGGCGCCGCAGCGGCGATCGCGGCGGTGGAGCTAGTGCGCATCGGCGGCACTCCGGCCGGCACCGAACATTCGGCCATCATCATTACGCTCGCCGTAGTTGGCGCGTTGATCGGCGCGGTTTCCTTTTCCGGCAGCGCCATCGCATTCGCCAAACTGCAGGGCTGGATGAACAAAACCTATCAATTACCGCTGCACCAAATTGTCAGCATCGGCAGCTTAGTTGCGGCCGTGATTCTCGGCATCGTCATCATCCTGAATCCGCACACCAGCGGCTTCGTGGTCTTTTTGTTCTTCGCGCTCGCCTTAATCTACGGCGTGTTGATGACCATCCCCATCGGCGGTGCGGACATGCCCGTGGTTATTTCACTATTCAACGCATTGACGGGTCTCGCGGTCGCCTTTGAAGGCTTCGTGTTGCAAAACGCTGCGATGATTATCGCCGGCACCGTGGTCGGTGCAGCGGGAACATTGCTCACGCAATTGATGGCAAAAGCGATGAACCGCCCGATCAGCAAATTGCTGGCGCCAGGCCCTGTAGCGACCTCGACGGGCGAAGTGCAAGGCACGCAAAAAGCCATCGA
>JANNMV010000048.1:0-5777 GCA_031398205.1 Pseudomonadota bacterium
TGAAGGCAAACAATTCCGGCCGTACATGGGATGCGAGCGGAAGCGGGACGTTTGGGCAGTTTCTTTCCAGCAACGATGGATTGCGCCTCAACGGCCTATGCACGGGTTGTTTAGATGGTTTCGGCAACCCCGTTACGGCCACTGCAAATGGCTTTGCCAAGGGCGCATTTGTCGGCGCCCAAGCGCAAGGGTTGATCACGACCTACGGTTTACAGTCCAACGAACAGGGCATCAACGGCGCTGCGGTTTTACAGCGCCCTTGATTCAATGAACTTGAGGTTAGCCGACCTCGAAAGTATAAAAATAACGATAAGTTGGTAAGGAAACTCGCTGCTCATGGTTCGCCATGAGCAGTTTTTTTTGCATGACCGTTTACGCAAAAATTCAAATTCGCCTGTACGGGCGACCGGCGCAATGAACCCTATGGCAGAGTATTCTTGAAGGGCGTCATTTTGTTTAGCTCTTCCATATAACGTTGCGTCCCCAAGGACTCGCGCGCGAGATAGTCGGCGACAGCCGCCGAGAATTGCGGGTGGGCCAACCAATGATTCGAGTGCGTCTTGACGGGCATCAATCCGCGCGCCAATTTTTGTTCGCCTTGCACGCCTCCTTCAAATACCTCGATGCCTTGCTCGATGCAGTAAGTGATTCCCTGGTAATAGCAGACTTCGAAGTGCAAGCCCGGAACGTACGCGGGCGCCCCCCAATAGCGCCCAAATAATCGTCCCGAACTTTTTAAATTGAGCGCGGCTGCTATGGGTTTGCCGTCCGCAATCGCTTTGAACATAACGATATGATCCGGCAGATCGCGACCCAGGCGCAGGAAGAAATCAAGATTGAGGTAAGGGGATGAGTGATGTTGACGATAGGTAATTTGATAGCAATGGTTGAAGAATGTCCAATCCGCATCGCTGATTTCCATTCCTTCCGTGCGCTCGAAGTGAATTCCCTGCTCGACTAACTTGCGTCGCTCTTGCTTGATTTTCTTGCGCTTGTCGTGGCTCATCGTACTCAGAAAATCGTCGAAGTCGCGGTAGCCGTGGTTATGCCAGTGAAACTGGATACTGTGCCGCTGAAGATAACTGTTGCAAGCTAACTCGCTGGCCTGCGACTGCGTGGGGTAGAGAATATGCACCGACGAAGCGTTTAGTTCCTGGGCCAATTCCACCGCGGCGTTGGCCATCCGCTTCCGTAAAGATTCTTCGCGTGCCAACAAACGCGTACCTGTTACCGGCGTAAATGGGATTGCCGACAGAAGCTTAGGATAATAATTTAAGCCGCTCCGATGATAGGCATCGGCCCAGGCCCAATCGAAAATATACTCACCGTAGGAATGATGCTTCAGATATAGCGGCATCGCCCCTACCAACTCCCGATCGCGCCATAATGTGAGATGCTGGGATTCCCAGCCGGTTTCCGTGGTTGCGCATCCGGATTGCTCCAAGTTGTAAAGGAATTCATGTCGTAGGAACGGCTGATCTCCGGCGAGTTTGTTCCATTCATCCGCATCGACATCCGAGAGGCTTTGGAGAATTTGAAGTCGTTCAGCCGTCAATGTGATCCTGGTGTCAGGGATAATCGTCCGTGGGGCGCGGGCCTGGTGCTATGATTTAGGCCTTCGACAAACAAATTTTTTGTTATGCAGATTGCGCTCGCACAGATCAATTGTACCGTAGGTGACTTGCCTGGTAACGCGCGGCGCATTTTGGCTGCGGTTGATGACGCGTGTATGCAAGGCGCGTCCCTAGTGGTGACGCCCGAGTTGGCGCTGTCGGGCTACCCACCCGAGGATCTGGTGCTACGGGGCGCGTTCACTAGAGCGTGCGCCGAGACATTGCACGACCTTGCAGCAAAACTCCGGGGTATCACGGCCATTGTCGGCTATCCGCTACAAGAGAATGGACTTGTGTATAACGCGGCCGCCGTCTTAATGGATGGAAAAGTCGCGCACATCTATCGAAAACATCGCCTGCCCAATTACAGTGTATTCGACGAGGAACGTTATTTCGAGCCCGATGATCGGCCCTGCGTATTTCAGCTCGAGGGCGTCAAAATTGGAGTCAATATATGCGAAGACGTTTGGTTGCCCGGCACAGCCAGCGCGGCGCGGGACGCAGGCGCGCAGCTATTGGTCGTCCTCAACGCATCGCCATACCACATGCACAAGCAACGCGTTCGCCATCAGGTATTGCGCGACCGGGTGAAAGAATGCGGGCTGCCTATCATCTACACCGACATGATCGGCGGGCAAGATGAATTGGTCTTCGACGGCGCCTCATTCGCGTTGAACCGGCGCGGCGAAATAGTCTTGCAACTGGCCGAGTTTAAGGAGGAGGTCGCTTGTATCGAGTATGCCGATGGCGATCTTATCGGGTCTGTGATTGCGCCCGAGCGCAGCGTCGAGGCCAGCGTCTACGACGCATTATGTCTTGGCGTAAAGGACTACATCGGGAAGAACGGATTTCCTGGTGTGTTGTTGGGATTGTCCGGTGGGGTCGACTCCGCATTGACGTTGTGCATTGCCGTTGATGCACTTGGCGCCGACAAAGTGCATGCGGTCATGATGCCCTCGCAATACACCGCCGACATGAGCCTGGACGATGCGAAATCCATGGTCGAGGGTCTCAAGGTCAAATACAGCAATATTCCAATTAAACCGCTATTCGATAGTTTTCTCGCAACCTTGGCGCCCGAGTTTAAAGGCGTGGGTGTCGATACGACCGAAGAAAATTTGCAAGCGCGAATACGCGGCACGTTGCTCATGGCACTGTCGAATAAATTCGGCGCCATTGTGCTCACCACCGGCAACAAGAGTGAAATGGCGGTCGGCTATTCGACCCTGTATGGTGACATGGCGGGCGGTTTTGCCGTAATCAAAGACATCAGCAAGACGTTGGTGTATCGGTTGTGCCACTATCGTAACAGCGTCGGCGCCGTGATCCCCGAGCGCGTGATCGTCCGTCCACCCAGCGCGGAACTGCGGCCGGATCAGAAGGATCAGGACAGCCTGCCACCGTACGAAATTCTGGATGCAATCATGGCTGCGTACATGGAACGCAATTGCAGCCCGCAGGAAATCATTGAGCAGGGTATCCGGCGCGAGGACGTCGAGCGCGTGGTCAAACTGATTAAGCGCAACGAGTACAAGCGTCGCCAAGCGCCGATCGGTGTGCGCATCACGGAACGTGGATTTGGCAAGGATTGGCGTTATCCGATAACATCCAAGTATCAAGACATCTGAGCGGGAGATTTACCATGAAAAAGATTGAAGCAGTGATCAAGCCTTTTAAGCTTGATGAAGTGCGAGAAGCATTATCGGAGATTGGAGTCTCCGGTCTCACAGTCACGGAAGTGAAGGGATTCGGTCGGCAGAAAGGGCATACGGAGCTTTATCGTGGGGCGGAATACGTTGTTGATTTCTTACCCAAGGTAAAAATTGAAGTCGTGATTCCCGACAACCTAGAGGACAAGGCGGTCGAAGCGATCGTCAAAGCGGCGCATACCGGCAAGATCGGCGATGGAAAAATATTCATTACCGATGTTGGCCACGTCGTGCGTATTCGCACCGGAGAAACCAACGAGGACGCGATTTAATCGCCGATGGATTCGTTGCGAATTAACTCAATAGCGTTGCCGTTTTCCATGCCGGACGCGTTCACGCCGCGTGTGGCAATGACGGATCAGCCGAGCGGAACGCCCCTGTGGTTTGTGTTTCAGGCAAGCAAGCTTCTTGTTTTTGAGAATGATACGCAACTGTCGGTGTTGGAGACGAGCGCGCTTGGGCAACTTCAACTTAGACCCACCCGCCAGCACTATTTAGGTCAACTGCTTGATCAGCCATGCTATTGCGCTGAGCTGGCGGACGACGTTATCCCGCCGGAAGGCGCGACCCTACTGGGTTTGCGCGAGGTGTTTGGACGTGTACCGGATGACCATTTCGCGCTTGCTGGGCGCGCGATCCAGATACTAAATTGGGATCGCTCGCACCAGTATTGCGGCGCTTGCGCAACGCCGACCAAGCTAAAGCAAAACGAGCGTGCGCGTGAATGTCCAAGTTGCGCTCTGGTGAGTTACCCACGCCTGGCCCCGGCCGTCATGGCCTTAGTGCGGCGCGATCGCCAACTGTTACTAGCGCGGTCGCCACACTTTCCTGCGGGGATGTACAGTGCCTTGGCTGGATTCGTTGATCCCGGCGAGAGCCTAGAGCAAACCATTACGCGCGAAGTGCAGGAGGAAGTTGGGTTAAAAGTCACGAACGTGCGCTATTTCGCCAGTCAACCCTGGCCGTTTCCGCACTCGTTAATGATTGCGTTCACGTCCGATTATTTGGCTGGCGAGATCACGCCAGATCCGACGGAAATTGAAGATGCGCAATGGTTCGAATTGGATGCCTTGCCGCGGCTGCCGAGTAAAATCAGCATTTCCCGGCGACTTATCGATGCGGTGATCGCGGACATGCAAAGCGAAGTAAATTAGCCACTTTCCCCTTTGCCAAGTCCCAGGTTTTAGTCGACGATGTAAAATAACTAAATCGCGTGACCGTCGAAGATTCATAGGAAAATTCAATGAGCGCAGTACCCGCCAGCACACACGTTTTTTCGCCGCCTGCCTACGTCAAAAACAAAAAATTGATTGCCTGGGTGGCGGACGTTGCCGCGCTTTGCAAGCCCGATCAAATCTATTGGTGCGATGGTTCACAGGCGGAGTACGATCGCCTGTGTGATGAATTGGTTCAGGCCGGAACGTTTATCAAACTCAATCCGGTCACCCGTCCCAAAAGTTACCTATCGCGCTCCGACCCATCGGATGTCGCCCGCGTTGAAGACCGCACGTTTATTTGTTCGCTCGAGAAAGACGATGCCGGCCCAAACAATAATTGGACCGATCCGACGGAAATGAAGGTCACGCTGAATAATTTATTCGATGGCTGCATGCGTGGGCGCACCATGTATGTCGTTCCGTTCAGCATGGGTCCGCTCGGTGGGCCGATCTCGCACATCGGTGTGGAGATTTCCGATTCGCCTTACGTTGCCGTTAGCATGCGCATCATGACTCGCATGGGTAAAGCAGCGCTGGATGTGTTGGGTGAGCACGGCGAATTCGTTCCTTGCTTACACTCCGTCGGTGCACCGTTGAAACCCGGCGAAAAAGACGTTCCGTGGCCGTGCAACAAACAACAAAAATACATCGTACATTTCCCTGAAGAACGCGCGATTTGGTCGTTCGGTTCCGGCTACGGCGGCAATGCTTTGCTGGGGAAAAAATGCTTCGCGTTGCGTATTGCCTCCACCATGGGACGCGATCAAGGTTGGCTTGCGGAACACATGTTGATACTCGGTGTTGAGTCCCCGCAAGGGGAAAAAAGCTATGTCGCCGCGGCTTTCCCAAGCGCCTGCGGTAAGACTAACTTTGCCATGTTGATTCCCCCGGCCGCGTTCAAGGGCTGGAAAGTCACGACCGTCGGCGACGATATCGCCTGGATCAAGCCTGGGCCCGATGGAAAGTTTTATGCCATCAATCCGGAAGCCGGTTATTTCGGTGTCGCCCCTGGCACGTCGCAGCAATCCAATCCGAATGCGTTGGCGACGTTGAAAGAGAATTGCATTTTTACCAACGTCGCGCTCACGCCGGATGGCGATGTCTGGTGGGAAGGCATGAGCAAGACGCCGCCGGCGGAATTGATCGATTGGCAGGGGCAAAAATGGACGCCACAAATTGGTAAAGAATCCGGCCGCAAAGCCGCGCACCCGAATGCGCGCTTCACCGTGCCGGCGAGC
>JANNMV010000068.1:0-3287 GCA_031398205.1 Pseudomonadota bacterium
GCACTCGTGGTGCTCGGCGCCACCGGCATCGATCGCGTCAAGCACGGCGCGACATTTCTCGCGATCATCGGGATGAAAATACGCAAGAAAACCACGGCCCAGGGTTTGCGCAATGGGATGACCGGATAACGTGGTCCACGCAGCGTTGAGAAACGCCCAGGCGCCATCCGCCGTGAGTTGGAAAACCACTTCTTGGATAGTGTCCAAGACCGCCCGCTGGCGTTCTTCGCTACCCTGTAGTGCGGCGCTGCTAAGAGCTTGCAGATGCCGCTGGCGCAAGGCCGCGGCAACGACGATCCATGTCAGCAAAAATAATGCGGCGCTTAACAGCACACCATCCAGGACCACCGGAAGCGCGCGCAGCGCGATGATCGGCGCCACCGCCGCCAAGGTCATGCGCCAGGTAACGAATGTAACAAGTAGGGGAATCGATAGGGCAAGCCAGGGCACATATGAAAACAGCGCCGGCCACAAGAATACCTGCAGTGGCATGGCCTGCGGCATGGTCGTGGCCAAATGTGGACGCGTATTCATCGGCAAAAATAATGTGCGTCAAAATCCGTACCGCCACAACCCGCGCGGATACTGGCTTGCGACGATGGCAACGCCAGGAGCCACATGGATAATCGCGCTACAGGCATGTCCCGTTAATTATATCCATAGGTTCGGAGCAGCGTCTGATCGTCGACCCAATCCGCCTTCACTTTCACGAATAGACCGAGATACACTTTGCCACCGAACAGTTTCTCTAAATCCATACGCGCCGCGGTGCCGATGGTCTTGAGCTTTTCGCCGCCCTTGCCGATCACCATCGCTTTGTGATTGTCGCGTCCAACGATGATCTCAGCCTCGATGTGGCGCATGCTGCCTTCGATCTTGAACTGGATAATATCGACGTGGCTGGCGTAGGGAATTTCTTCGCCCATGTTACGCATGAGCTTCTCGCGAATCACCTCCGCCGCCAGAAAACGCTCGCTGCGGTCGGTCATTTCGTCGTCCGGGTAAACTGCTTCACCTTCGGGTAGGTAGGCCCGAATGGCGCGCAGCAAATCATCCAGGCCGGCGCCTTGCTTCGCGGACACGGGAACCATTGCCGCGAATCCGAACTCGGTCGCGAGCCGCGCCAAGTGCGGTAACAACTGGGTTTTGTCGGCCAGGCTGTCGATTTTGTTGATCGCGGCGATCACCGGCCGGTCAGCGGGAAGCAGCCGCCGCAAATGTTGCTCGCGGCTGTCGAAATCCAGGCCATCCAGAACCCAAAGGATGACGTTGGCTTCATCCAGGGCCGAAGCGATGGAACGCCCCATCGCTTTGTTCAATGCGCTTTTGTAGTGAGTTTGCAACCCGGGCGTGTCGAGAAACAAATACTGGGCATCGGGCCGGGTAACGATACCGAGCAAGCGATGGCGGGTGGTCTGCGGCTTGCGCGAGGTAATGCTGATTTTTTGCCCGATCAGGTGATTGAGCAACGTCGATTTACCGGCGTTCGGCCGGCCAACAATGGCGATACTGCCGCAGCGATACGGAGAATCAGTCATTTACGATTTGCCGATAGGCGGATTCGGCGGCGTCCTGCTCCGCCAGTTTGCGGCTCGCGCCGACACCTTCTACTTGAACTCGCAGGCCGACGATATTACATACGACGCGAAATGTTTGTTCATGGGCTTCGCCGCTGGTTTGCACGATATCGTATCGCGGCACCGCAAGCCTGCGTCCTTGTAGGTACTCTTGTAACCGGGTTTTATGATCCTTCGCGATGTGATTGGGATCAAGTCGATCTATATGAGCGGCAAATAATCGTGCGATAGCGCTCGCTGCGATAGGAAAGCCGGCATCGACGAACACCGCGCCGATTAAGGCCTCCAGGGCATCCGCCAAAATTGACGGGCGGCGATGGCCACCGCTTTTAAGCTCGCCCTCGCCAAGTAAAATGGCATCGCCCAAGTCCAGGGTCAGCGCGATGTCGTGCAATACGTTTTTGTTCACCAAGGCGGCGCGCAGGCGGCTCAATTCGCCTTCGGACAATTGGGGAAAACGCAGGTATAGCAGGTCGGCGACGGCACAATTGAGCACGCTGTCGCCGAGAAATTCCAATCGTTCGTTGTGACCCGCGTTGTGACTACGGTGCGTCAGCGCCTCTTTGAGCAAGCCGGGACGAGAAAATCGATGACCCAGCTTTTGCTCAAATATCGTGTTACCGGGCATCAGCGTAAGTAGCGTTCCGATGCTGAATTATTCCTGGGTCGACGCGTTAAAATCGAACAGCAGACTGATATTGGCAAACAACGGCACCAACCTCTGGTAACTTGCGCTCACCACCGTTTGGCCGCCCTCCTTGCTGATTTCCAAATCGTTTGCCGTAATGCTCTTAATATCGTCGATCGTCGCTCGCGCATCGAATCTGTCTTTGATCTGTTTCGTCGTGCCTTCCTTGGCTTCTTCCTTCAACGCGGTAAACGCTTTCTTGATGGCGAAAAATTCCAAGTACACGGGGACGGCTTTCATCGTGACAATCGCACCGAACACAATTATCGCTAGAATCGTGAAGATTCCCAGTACGCCCATTCCTCGTTGCTTATGCATGCCACCCTCCTGTTTTAGTTAATGCTCTGCCCGATTCGACCAAACTTTCCCCAATGCCACCAAATCATGAAGGCCTTGCCGACGATGTTCTCATCGGGAACAAATCCCCAGTAGCGGCTATCCTTACTATTGTCGCGGTTGTCGCCCATCATGAAGTAATGGCCGGCCGGCACCGTGCAGCTTAAGCCTTCTTCCGTGATTGTACAGTTCTCGCGATGCGGAAACGACTGTACGCTACTCAAATGAACAGCGGGAATATCGGGATTCTGGATGGTGCGGTGTACACGGGAATCCATTTCCTCTAACTGCAATTTCAAGTTCTGATAGTTCAATTCGGAATCGACGTCCAAGTAGTTACCCGCGTCTTCGGTCGGCACCGCTTTTCCGTTGATAGTGAGGCGCTTGTTCTTGTATTCCACTTTATCGCCGGGAATTCCGATAATGCGTTTAATGTAGTCGACGGATAAATCTTCCGG
Source organism: Pseudomonadota bacterium (assembly GCA_031398205.1). Lineage (GTDB taxonomy): Bacteria > Pseudomonadota > Gammaproteobacteria > Burkholderiales > JALYOK01 > JALYOK01. Next base: position 3,060 of record JANNMV010000068.1, read on the forward strand.
GTAACGAAACACCATCACGTCGCCGCGCTGTGGTTCGTTCAACGCAATAATTTTTTTATTGGCAACCGGCAGGCGAACGCCATAGGTAAACTTATTGACCAGAATAAAATCCCCAATCAGCAACGTCGGAATCATCGACCCGGACGGAATCTTGAAGGGTTCGACCAAAAACGAGCGCACCATAAACACAATCAGAATCACCGGAAAAAAGCTCTTGGCGATTTCCAG
>JANNMV010000092.1:0-3569 GCA_031398205.1 Pseudomonadota bacterium
CGAGGCGCATTATTTTGATACCCAGCGCGTCGGCATGATTATTTTGAATGGCCGTGGCGAGACTCAGCATTTGTCGGATGAAGGCAAGCGCCTATTGTTCCTTGCCAGTTATCCGTCGATTTCCCGCCAGGCTTTGTTGTACTCCGAAAGCGAACCGGTGCCGGCGGCACTGAAGAAAATTACCCAGTACTTACAAGCCATTTTTAGCGGCAAAGACGCGCCGCCGCCAGTCTGGCATATCGAAAATTGTTGGGGTCGCTTTGTATTTCGGGCGTTCTGGCTCGACGCCGAGCGCGGCGCCGATCACGGGTTAATCGGCGTGACCGTGCAGCAGCAAGAACTGCTGCCGCTGAAACTGCTCGGACAGTTGCAAACCATGGGGTTCTCGGACAAACAAAAACAAGTTGTGCTGATGTTGGCGGACGGCGCATCCTACGGGAATATCGCCGATAAGCTGCACGTTACAACCAATACCGCTAACTACCACGTCAAACAGATTTACGATCGGATGCAAGTGCACAACCGCGGCGATTTATTGAATAAATTTTTGGCGGGTTGGTCAAATCCGGCCCATTGAGACGTTTAGGCGGGCGATTCCTGATCTTCGGCGGTCTTACCCTTACCCATCATGCTGGCGAGGACGATTCCGACTTCGTAGAGCACCCAAAGCGGCACCGCCAACATAAATTGCGAAACGATATCGGGGGGCGTGAACACTGCGCCTAGAATGAACGCGCCAACGATGACGTAGGGGCGAATCTCGCGTAGTTTTTCCACGGTGACGATACCCATGCGCACCAGGATGATGACGGCAATCGGCGTTTCGAACGTGACACCGAAAGCCATGAACAGCGTCATGACGAAGCTTAAGTAGCTATTGATGTCGGTCATCATCGATACGCCCTCCGGCGTATAGGCGACGACGAACTTGAATACCATGGGGAAGACGGCGAAATAAGCGAACGCCATGCCGACAAAAAATAACAGCGTACTGGTGACGATCAGCGGGATGGCGAGCTTTTTTTCGTGCTGATAGAGGCCCGGCGCGACAAACGCCCAAACCTGATAAAACACAATGGGCAAGGCAATCAAGAACGCCACCATCATCGCGACTTTCATCGGCACGAAGAACGCGCCGGTGACGTCTGTTGCGATCATATGCGAGCCGGCCGGCAGCTTCGCCAGGAGCGGCGTGGCGAGCAACGTATACAGATCGCGCGCAAAATAGAAACACGGCAGGAACGCAATGCCGACGGCTATCACCGCCCGCAGTACGCGATCGCGAAGCTCGATTAAATGCGAAATAAAAGTTTCTTGTTGCTCGCTCATGTTGGGGCGAGGCGCTTACGCATTACCGGAAGCAGTTTGAACCGGTACGCTTTCCTTGGTCGTGTCGGATGAATCCAATTCGAGTTCGAGTTGCGGTGAGGGCTCGGGCAACGTCTCGACAGGCGTCGGCACCGAGACCTCGATTTGGTTAGCCGGGTGCGCGGACGCCGCGGAGGCAATGCTGGCTTGGCCCAGCGCGTTAAGCCCGCTCGCGCCTTTGGCCATGTTCGCGCCCACCGTATTGGAGATCGAATTTACTTCACTTTGCGCGTCGGCCATGTTTTGACGCAGGCCGGATTCGATTTCGCTGCCGGCACTCTCAACTTCCGAGCGCAGGTTTTTCAGATCCTTGAGTTGATCGAACTCTTCCATCTCGCGGCTGATGTCGGCTTTAACACCCGCGACGTAGCGTTGCATCCGGCCCATGAGAATACCGGCGGTGCGCGCCACTTTAGGCATGCGCTCGGGGCCGATAACCACCAAGGCCACGACCCCGATTAGCATCAATTCTGAAAAGCCGATATCGAACATTGTCTAGACTCGCAGTGACAATTACGCCTTGCTGCGTTCCTTTACTTCACCTTCGACGGTTTCCTTGGTGTTTTCAAGGTGGCCGGCGGCTTTATCTTCGTCGGTTTTAATGCCGTCTTTGAAACCTTTAACCGCGCCACCGAGATCGGTGCCGATGTTGCGTAGTTTCTTGGTGCCAAACACCATCAACACGATCACCAACACGATCAACCAATGCCAAATGCTAAATGTACCCATAGCTTTCTCCTTCGTGAAAATCTAAAGTTTATGAAGTGTATCCGTCATGCGCGGCGTTTTTACATCGCCGCCCGTTACGTGTAAATGCAAGTGAAACACCTCTTGGTGTCCACCGCGACCGGTGTTGACGATCAGGCGAAAACCATCATCCAGCCCGTTCTCCCGCGCAAGTTTCGGCGCGAGCAACATCAATTTTCCTAGCAATGCCTGATGGCGCGCTTCCGCTTGGTCCAATGAGTCGAAATGATCCTTCGGGATAATCAAAAAATGCACCGGCGCGATGGGATGTATATCGTGAAACGCCAGGACGTCGTCGTCCTCGTACGCTTTTTTGCTGGGAATTTGCCCGGCTACGATTTTGCAGAATAAACAGTCGTCTTTTTTGTTCATTTTTATTGCACGCGGGCGGCTTTTTCGGCCAAGCCCGAGGTACCTTCGCGACGCTTGAGTTCTTCGATCACATCCTTCGGCCGCAAACCGGCCTGAACCAGCATGATCATACTATGAAACCACAAATCCGCCGTCTCGCGAATCAAATGTTGTTGATCCCCGCTCTTGGCCGCGAGAATGGTTTCCGTCGCTTCCTCGCCGATTTTCTTCAACACGGCATCTTGCCCGGCGTTAAACAATTTGGCCACGTACGAGGTATTTGGATCCGCATGCCTGCGGCTCTCCAGCGTGTCTGCCAAGTGCTCCAAAAACGACGTTTCGCTCATGATTGATAAATTTTTCCCGGTTCCTTCAATACCGGTTCTACTGCATTCCAAGTGTCACCATTCAAGCGCTGGAAAAAACAACTATGCCTACCGGTATGACAAGCAATACCACCTTGTTGTTCAACTGTTAGCAAAAGCACGTCGTTGTCACAATCGAGGCGAATATCCGACACCTTTTGCCCATGGCCCGATTCTTCACCCTTGCGCCAGAGTTTCTTTCGCGATCGCGACCAATAAACCGCGTTTCCGGTCTCCCTGGTCAATCGTAGCGCTTCGCGATTCATCCAGGCAAACATCAAGACCTTTCCCGTCGACGCCTCTTGCGCGATCACGGGGATGAGGCCTTCAGCGGTCCAAGCTACTTGATCTAACCAGTTATCCATGTTTGTTAGGATTTATGCGTGAGGATTTAGGCGTGAGGATTGAGGAGCTAGGATTGAGGATTTAGAACATCTCGCATCAATCAAGCGCCGAGGCGCAAATCCTAAATCCTAAATCCTAAATCCTAGCCCTTAAATCCTAACCTCTATTCCTCGAGAAGCCATATATTCCTTCGCTTGACGCACCGTGTACTCGCCGTAGTGAAATATGCTGGCCGCCAACACCGCATCGGCGCGTCCTTCGAGCACGCCGTCGGCGAGATGTTGTAAGTTACCCACGCCGCCACTGGCGATAATTGGAACGTCCACGGCGTCGGAAATTAAGCGCGTCAACGGTAAATCAAATCCCTGCTTGGTGCCATCGCGATCCATGCTG
>JANNMV010000106.1:0-2130 GCA_031398205.1 Pseudomonadota bacterium
CAGTTGATGATGAGCGCAACGCCGATTCCGCGAACATTGGCAATGAGCTTTTTCGCCGATCTCGATGTGTCAGTGATCGATGAATTGCCGCCGGGTCGCTCGCCTGTGGTCACCAAACTCGTCTCCGATGCGCGACGCGAAGAAGTGGTCGCGCGCATCCGCGCTGCCTGTCGGGACGGCGCGCAAGCCTATTGGGTTTGCCCGCTGATTGAGGAATCGGAGGTGTTGCAATTGCAAACGGCGGTCGATACCTTTGCCCACCTCGAGGCAACGTTTCCGGAATTTCGCGTCGGCTTGGTGCACGGGCGATTAGCGCCTGCCGAAAAAGCGGCGATGATGGAAGCGTTCACCTGCGGCGCGATTCAACTGTTGGTCGCGACAACGGTGATCGAAGTCGGCGTTGACGTACCGAACGCGACGCTGATAGTGATCGAAAATGCCGAGCGCATGGGCCTGTCGCAACTGCATCAACTGCGCGGCCGCGTCGGGCGCGGTGCGCAGCAAAGCACCTGCATTTTGTTGTTCCAAAATCCGCTCTCGGAAACCGCACGCGCGCGGCTAAAAATCATCTATGAAAATACCGACGGCTTTGAAATCGCCCGCCAGGACTTGGCTTTGCGTGGTCCAGGCGAATTCCTCGGCGCCCGGCAGAGCGGCGCACCGATGCTACGATTCGCCGATCTCGAACTTGACGTCGATCTGTTAGAAGCCGCGCGCACCTGGGCCGAACGCTTGTTGAAAGATGATCCCGCTACCGCCGATCGACATCTCGCCCGCTGGATGCACAGCAAAATCGACTATCTCAAAGTATGAGCGCAATGGTTGATCGTTTGGTGTTGTATGCAAAGTTGGTGCGGTTGGACAAACCCATCGGCACGTTATTGTTGCTGTGGCCAACGCTGTGGGCGCTGTGGATCGCGGCCGCTGGTCAGCCGAGCGCGAAGTTGATTTTCATTCTCTCGCTCGGAACGCTACTCATGCGTTCGGCTGGTTGCGCCATCAACGACTACGCCGATCGCGATTTTGATTTGCATGTCGAGCGCACCCAAAATCGTCCGCTTACCGCCGGAAAAATTTCCACCAGAGAAGCGCTCGCCGTTGCGGGCGTCCTCGCGCTTTTGGCGTTTTTGTTGGTGCTGCAAACCAACGCACTCACTATTGCGCTGTCCTTCCCGGCACTATTCGTCGCCGCGAGTTATCCCTACACCAAACGCTTCTTCGCGATCCCCCAGGCCTATCTCGGCGTGGCGTTCGGTTTTGGCATACCGATGGCATTCGCCGCGCAAACCGGCACGGTTCCGGCATTGGCTTGGATCATGTTGCTGGCGAATATTTTTTGGGCCATCGCTTACGATACCGAATACGCCATGGTCGATCGCAACGACGACGTAAAACTTGGCCTCAACACGTCAGCGATTTTGTTTGCGGACTACGACGTCGCCGCCGTGATGATTTGCTACGCACTTGTGATCGTCATCATGGCAATGATCGGAGTGTCGCGCGAGTTCAGTTGGTTTTTTTTCGTGGGATTGACCGTAGCTGCGGCGATGATGACCTATCACTACTTTCTAATTCGCCACCGCGATCGCGCCGGATGCTTTCAAGCCTTTCGCCACAACAACTGGGTGGGCGGTGCGATCTTTGCCGGAATTCTTGGACACTACGTAATCAAATAAGTCATTGGCTATTCAGTGCGTTGCTTCGATAGTCTGAATCACTGCGCCAGGAACGGCACCCAGCCTAGCGCCTGGCAATGCATTGACGGGGAGGCAAGCTGGGAGCGGCTCCCGGCGACACGTCCTTTGATGAATCGCGAGAGAATAATCTTGTATCTTAGGAAACGACTCGAACGATTTGGAGGAAGCGCCGTATGCTCGCGCGAACAAGTTGCCCGACTAAAAGCGATACTTCAGCCCGATCGACAACAAATCAATATTCCGATCGCCGTCGATGGTCGTGTTATCCGTCCCGAGACGATAACGATCCCAACCGCCTTGCACGCGGAAGTTTTGGCTGAAGTCGTACTTGAGACCGACTCCGTACATGGGTTTGGTTTTGCCATCGTCGTTGATCGACTGGCTGGCGCTTACATCAAGCTCGCCGCGATAGGCGCCGACTTTACCGGTAACG
>JANNMV010000135.1:0-3612 GCA_031398205.1 Pseudomonadota bacterium
AGCGAGTCAGTTTGACGCCTTATCTCGGTGCGGGATACCGCTACTGGAAGCGCGACATTCTGCCGAATAGGGGCGTCGGTGGGCTGCTCGAAGAGTATCGCTGGTCTTATGCAGCGCTGGGGCTGGAGCTGGCATGGCAAACGAGTGAACGCTTGCGTTTCGGCGCCGACGTCCGACTAGTACGCCCGGTCGACGCCAAACTCGATGTCGCAATCACGCCCGCAACGACGCTTGAACTTGACGTCCAGACCGGCTACCGCATCGGTCTGCCGATTCAGTGGTCGTTCAGTCCCCGGTTTGGCGTTTCGGTAGAACCCTATTACGAACGGCAGGATTTTGGCGCGAGCTTGCCGAAGAACGGAATTTTAGAACCCGCTAGTGACAGCCACATTTTTGGTGTTCATTTGAATGGGCGCTGGACATTTTGAAAACCCACTGTCCGAGCGAACTAGTGTCGAAAAATTTTACAGTGCCCTGTTTTTTTCGTTGCGTTACGCCTCATCTATTTTTATAATTATAATTATAATCAATGAATTGTGATTTTTTATAGGGTGATGGCATGTTATTTGCATGCTATCGTGTGTGGTTCAAAATATAAAAACCGATAGATTCCGGAGCAACTCACCGGAACGACGATAAGATATAATAACGATCTATGAATTTCGTAATTTACGGCTGGCGGGTGGAACTTAGTAAGCAGTTTGAATTCAGATTCACAAAAATACCAGCTCAACGTAATGTAGTCATTACGCAATAGATATAGGTTAGAAAGGAAAATAAAATGACAGCGCGCGCAGCAGGGTTCTTATCTCGGGCCCTTGTAGTAACGATACTTCTGGGATTTTCATTTCAGGTGAACGCATTGCCGCTTAGCCCGAAATGGATGAAGTCCTCTGAAGATCGAAAAGTTTCCGACCCGATACCGTCCGGCGTTTTGGGTGATGAGACCGAATCGGGTGGTGGCGTAGTTCAGGAGGTGCCCACACCGGCGAGTTTGTGGCTTATTTCTTTAGGCCTGGCCGGTATTGCGGCGGTACGTCGCAAGCGCTAAGGCAGTGTCGTGGGTTGGGGTGTGTAGTAATGTGCCGCTATACCCAATCCCGCGCAATCAGAAATTCGTCGTAGAGCTTGGCTTCTTCGGATCCCGCTAAGGGCCTCCAGTCGTAGCGCCAGTTTACAACGGGCGGCAGCGACATCAATATCGATTCTGTCCGCCCTTGCGATTGCAGCCCGAATAGGGTGCCGCGGTCGTATACCAAATTAAACTCGACATAACGACCCCGCCGGTAAGCTTGGAATGATCGTTCCTGCTCGCCGTAGGGTGTGTCGATGCGACGTTCGAGAACGGGCATGTAGGCGGGCAGAAAGTGATCGCCCACGCTTTGCATCAATGCGAAGCTGAAGTCAAAATCCTGTGCGTTGAAATCATCGAAGAATATCCCCCCGATTCCCCGCGCTTCTTTGCGATGCTTGAGATAAAAGTACTCATCACACCATTTCTTAAAGCGCGGGTGATAGGTTTCGCCGAACGGCGCCAAAGCATCCTTGCAGGTTTGGTGGAAATGCCGCGCATCATCGACATCGCCGTAGTACGGTGTTAAATCCATTCCGCCTCCAAACCACCACACCGGTTCGTGCTTTTCGTGCGTGGCGATGAAAAATCGTACATTCATATGCACCGTCGGTGCGTAGGGATTGCGCGGATGCAACACCAATGAAACACCCATGGCTTCGAAGCCGCGCCCGGCGAGTTCCGGTCGCGATGCGCTCGCGGACGGCGGCAACTGTGTGCCGAATACGTGTGAGAAACTCACCACGGCACGTTCGAACACGCGGCCATTTTCCGTGAGGCAACTGATTCCACCGCCGCCTTCCGGGCGATCCCAACTATCGCGGCGAAAGGCGTTGGCTTCGACTTTCTCCAGTTCGGCGACAATGTGATTTTGCAGCGCGAGGTAATAGTCTTTGGCGCGAACCGAGATCATCGAAATATTCTACCGGTTCGCAAATCTTGAATGGTGGACGGGCTTTTTCGCGCGCCGATTTTGCCAGAAATCACCATCACGCGGCTTGCGAATTGGCGCAGACATTCGCGCGTCGTTTTGAGCGGCCGCCGATTTGCGCGATTTGCGCTGGTCGACACTAACGCCGTTCCAAGCCGCTGACAGAGATTTTTTGCATCGGCATGGGCGGTCACGCGAACGGCGAGCGCGGCGTGCATGCCACGTAATGCCCGTTTGACTCGCGTTTGCGCCGGAACTAGCCAGGTGTGTGGCCCAGGCCAGGTGGATTGCAAACGTTCGATGTCAGGTTGCGAAACAGGGAATAGCAACGGCGCGAAGCGCTCCATGCGGTCGGATACCACGATCAGACCTTTGGACTTCGGGCGACGCTTGATTCGCAACAGCGCTTGTAACGCACGCTCATTATTGGGATCGCAGCCCAACCCAAAACACGATTCCGTCGCGTAGGCAATCACGCCGCCGCAGCGCAGATGCCAGCGCGCGCGCCGCACTTGCGCCGCGGTCAATTTCACCATTACTTCGTGGCGAGCGCGCGATGTCCGATGTCGCGGCGCAGTTGCATGCCATCGAACTGGATACCTGCGGCGAAGCCGTAGGCGCGCTGCTGCGCGAGTTTTATATTGTCGCCGAGCGCGGTGACACATAACACGCGGCCACCGGCGGTGATGACTTCATTTTCGCGCAGCGTGGTGCCGGCGTGAAACACCACCTTATCGGTACTCGAGGCCGGAAGGCCGCGGATCACGTCGCCCTTGCGCGGCGCATCGGGATAACCGGCGGCGGCCAACACCACACCCACCGCGACGCGGCCATCCCAGTCGGCTTCGATCTGGTCAAGCGTACCGTCGACGGCGTGCTCCAATAAATCCGCAAGGTCGCTTTTGAGGCGCATCATAATCGGTTGTGTTTCCGGATCACCGAGTCGGCAATTGAATTCCAAGACTTTGGCATTGCCGGTTTTGTCGATCATCAATCCAGCGTACAAGAAGCCGGTATAAGGGATGCCTTCACTTTTCATGCCGAGCACCGTGGGGCGGATGACCTCGCGCATGACTTTGGCATGCAAGGCCGGCGTCACGATCGGCGCCGGCGAATAGGCGCCCATGCCGCCGGTGTTCGGGCCGCGGTCGCCATCAAGCAAGCGTTTGTGGTCTTGGCTGGTGGCGAGCGGCAAGATATGATCGCCGTCGACCATGACAATGAAGCTGGCTTCTTCGCCGACCAAAAATTCTTCGATCAGGACGCGCGCGCCGGCGGCGCCGAGCTTGTTGTCGGCGAGCATGAAATCGACCGCGCGATGGGCTTCGTCCAATGTCATGGCGACAACCACGCCCTTCCCCGCCGCTAAGCCATCCGCCTTGATAACAATAGGCGCACCAAAACGCTCCACGTAAGCGTGTGCTCGCTCAAGGTCGGCCGTTGTTTCCCAATTCGCGGTCGGAATGTGATGCCGATACATGAAACGCTTGGCGTATTCTTTCGAACTTTCCAACTGCGCCGCCGCACGTGTTGGACCAAAAATTTTCAACTTTGCGTCACGAAAGGCGTCGACTACACCGGCCGCGAGCGGTACTTCCGGCCCGACAAC
>JANNMV010000161.1:0-3000 GCA_031398205.1 Pseudomonadota bacterium
CGGGAAATACCACTTTTGGTAAAGGAGATCGAGCATTACGGTATGTTACGGAACTATCCGTAATTACGCAATTATCCGCAAAACCCCGTAACTTCTATGACGCTAGACGCCATCCAGCGGTACTTAAGTCGACGATCGTCAAACCCAAAATCGACAATCCTCGTCATTTTCAATTTGCTCGCCTAGTGCTATAATCAGTACTTTATTTAATATCTAATACGATACCATGCGCACCCTTTCATCCAGTGAAATCAAGCGTCGCGGCATTGTCGCCGTCGAAGAGTTGCTCGACCAAGGCCCCGTGCACATACTCAAGAATAGCCGCACGGCCTGTGTCGCCCTATCCGAGGAAGATTTTGCAAGGCTAAACTCGGGTGGCATGCGCCGAGCGCAAGCAAGCGCGTGGGACGTCCTGCTAGCGCCAGCCGCAAAGGGAAAAATCTCACGGCGAAAAGTTGATGCGAGGATCAAAACGGAGCGCGAGGCTTGGGACAAGCAATGATCTTGTTTCTCGACGCTTGCGCGTTGATCTATCGGGTCGAAGAAGTTGCACCCTGGAACGCTCGCCTGACCAAGCTACTTGCCGACCTACGACGCAGGTACGCTGGATTGCAACTCGCCGTTAGCCGCTTGAGTTACTTGGAATGTCGCGTGCAGCCGCTACGCGAGGGTGATGAAGCGTTGGCGCTGCGCTACGACGCACTGTTCGCCGCACCCGAACTGCACACTGTCGAAATTGACGCCAACGTCATTGAAGGCGCTACACGCATTCGCGCGCAGTTTGGTCTGCGCACACCGGATGCGATTCAAGCAGCCAGTTGCCTTTCGCTCGATGTCGAACACATTTTTCTGACAAACGATCCACTATTTCGGCGCGTGCCAAGGCTTGCGCTGAGGATAATTTAGATCGGTCGGACCGCAATATCAGTTGAGTTTACGTTGGCTGCTTAGAATTTTTTAGTTCTCACGATAGCGGCAAATCTGCAGCACATGAACCTCGACTAAAATTTCTATCGCGACACTTTAGGGCTATTTTTTGTAAAAACCCCTACTTGACCAAGTAGGCGTTGAACGAATTTCAAAAGATATTTGCTACTCAATGAGGAAAATGACTTGGCTACGGCAAAAGTCCACGTGCGCGTCTAAGTGCAAATTTGCCAAAAATATTTGAGCAACTTCCAATGGTTTTGATTCATCGCATTCACAGACGTCTGAAATCAACGGTCACGATCGCGTGAAATACGCATTCAGACAACTTCTATAGAAACGACTGCGCAAAGATAAGTTGCGCCGGCTACTTTCACTATGCCTGCGTACCTGCCTTTCGCGCAGTCATCCGGGACGCTCACATCCAGGGCTACGCTTGCCGACTCGTCTGCACCGAGTTGGACTTCGCGCGGCGTAAACGTGAGTCTCTCCTCGGCGATGCGATAGCCCGAATCACCGATCAGCGTTGTGCAGTGCGGCACCAAGCGTACCGAATCCGCGTTATCGTTGTGTAGTTTGATATTGATCCGAGCAACGTCGCCCGCACGAACCGCTATGGGCTCCAATTGCGTAATATCTCCAGCCTTGTCGGCGCGCGTTTGTGGCAGTACCGACCAATCTTTGGTGGCGCCCTGCAATTTAGGTAGCACCGCAGCAATTGCATCGACAAAATCGTGCGCCTCACGCAGTAGCTGCTTGAAATCGGTCCCCGGTAGGCTCGATGCGCTTTGCTGCGCAGAGCCATCAGCGCGCGCCTGTCGCGCGGCGAGCACCCCCGCCGCCATATCTTCATTCAAAATCGACGCTGCCGATCCCACTAGCGCAGCCGCTTCACGTAGCGTTGCGCTCGATTCCGCGGGTGTTGCCGCAGCGCCTTGCGAAGCTTCGAGCATCGGCCCCGTCGCGGCGGGAAGGCCATTAGCTTCCGCAAACGGAAACGGCTTCAACATGCGCTGCAACGCATTAGCGGTTTGCTGCAGTGCGTTTTGGCGCGGATTTCTATAGTAGTGCGGCATGGTTGCGCTCCCTTATAAATCGCGGCTAGCTACGTATTCAATCAAGTGCTGCATGAACGTTTTCTCGGCGCTGTTTGCGATGCCGCCATAGGCGTGAGTGAACTCGTAAAGCGCTGCGCCGGCCAAATGCCGAAGCACCGAGCTGGCGTACTCGATGCTGCCATAGTGTTGCATCTGGTTGATTATCCAATGCACTTCGCCAGAGGAACGATTGCGGCGCGGTTCGCGTAGGAACGCCTGTATTCGGTCGGCATCGCGCGCTTCGCTATGACGTAGCAAGTGAACCAGCATCAACGTACGCTTACCCTCGAGAAGATCGCCGCCGATCTCCTTGCCATACCTCTCTTGCTCGCCGACCAAGTTCAACAAGTCGTCTTGGATTTGAAACGCGGCGCCGAGGTAGAAACCGAACAAATTGAATCGATCCAGATCGATACCGTCGCGCGTAGCGATCATCGCCCCGATGCGGCAAGGATGAATGAAGCTGTACCAACAGGTCTTCTTCAACGTCATCCTGAGATAGTCTTGCTCGGTGACATCGCAGCGCTGATCGCGAATCCAGCCTAGCTCCATCGCTTGGCCTTCGAGAGACTCCAGCATCAGGTGATCGACTTCCTCGAACACTCGCCAGGTGAGCTTTTGTCCCAGCACCGGCAGATTGTCTCGAAACAACCGCAAGCTGAGCGCGTTGAGTGTGTCACCCGCGTTTACGGCCAGCGGTACGCCATGCTCCGTTTGCATGGTCGGCTTGCCGCGCCTTAGCTCACTTTCATCCTCCACGTCGTCGTGTACCAAAAAAGCGTTGTGCAGCATTTCCAGCGCCAACGCGGACTTAAGCGCGTCATCCTGCTTGCCACCGAATGCTACGCAGGTCGCCAGGCAGATCGCCGGCCGAATACTCTTGCCGACGCGCGACAAATGCGCGGCAAGCGGGTCATACAAGTAGCGCCGCGGCTCGCGTTTGGGCAGCGCACCGAGCAACCCCTTCAGGGTAACC
>JANNMV010000162.1:0-4504 GCA_031398205.1 Pseudomonadota bacterium
TCGCCGGCCTTGCCGTCGCCAATGTTTTCCACGCCGGCGATGGCAATTTGCATCCGTTAATTTTGTTCGATTCCGCCAAGGAAGGCGATCTGCAAAAAACCGAAAAACTCGCGTCCGATATCTTGGAATTGTGTATTGAAGTCGGTGGCACCATTACCGGCGAACACGGCGTGGGCATCGAAAAAATTAATCAGATGTGCACCCAATTCACCAATCACGAACGTGAGCGCTTTCACGGCATCAAAGCGGCGTTCGATCAGAAGGGTTTACTCAACCCCGGCAAAGCCGTTCCCAGCTTGCATCGCTGCGCGGAATACGGTCGCGAGCATGTTCACGAAGGTCGAGTGAAGTTCCCCGACATTCCCCGTTTCTAGGTTCTAGTTCATGGAAAAAATACACGCGCAGTTGGCGGAGCGCATCCGCGCCGCTGCGGAAAATAAAATGCCGTTACGTATCGTCGGCGGCAACAGCAAAGCGTTCTATGGTCAGCCGGTCAACGGCGAAGACCTCGACGTTAAACCTTATCGCGGCATTGTCGAATACGAGCCAAGCGAGTTGGTGATTTCGGTACGCGCCGGCACATCGTTATGCGAAGTCGAAGCGGCGCTTGCCGAACGCGGGCAAATGCTCCCCTTCGAGCCGCCCCATTTCGCTGACAGCGCGACCATCGGCGGTTGCGTGGCGGCCGGACTCTCCGGCCCCGCCCGCGCCACTCGCGGCGCAGTGCGTGATTTTGTTTTGGGCGTGCGGATCATCGACGGACTCGGCCTGGATCAACGTTTCGGCGGCAAAGTCATTAAGAACGTTGCCGGTTATGACGTTTCGCGATTGATGACTGGCGCGCTCGGCACCCTCGGCGTCATCACGGAAGCGTCGTTTAAAATTTTGCCGCTACCGGTGGCGCAGGAAACCATCCAATTTGCGCTGACGGCCGACAAAGCCATCGATCAAATCAATCGCTGGGCGGCGCAACCATTGCCGATTTCCGCCACGTGCCATGCTGGAGATCGGCTCTGGGTGCGGCTCTCAGGCACATCTAGCGCGGTTGCCGCGGCACTGACAAAGCTTGGCGGCGAAGTAGTATCGAATCCAAATGAATTTTGGCACGACCTACGGGAACAGAAGTTGGCGTTCTTTAAATCTTCTCTGCCGCTGTGGCGGCTATCCGTTCCATCGGTCGCAACGCCGATTTCATTAACGGGTACGCAACTCGTCGAATGGGGCGGCGCGCAGCGTTGGCTGTTGAGCGACGAACCGGACGAAATCGTTCGCGCGGCGGTCGCCAAAATCGGTGGGCATGCGACACGCTTTCATCATGGGCGTGGCGCCGGTTCGGTATTTCATGCGCTGGCACCAGCGATTGCGACGCTACACCGTCGCCTCAAATCCACATTCGATCCACACGGAATCTTAAATCCCGGCCGCATGGATAATTTTTAGTTTATGTATATTTCCGTTCTCGATTCTTTTAAACAAACGCCCGAAGGCAAAGAAGCGGATTCGATACTTCGCACCTGCGTCCACTGCGGTTTTTGCCTCGCGACCTGCCCGACCTATCAATTACTCGGCGACGAACTCGATAGCCCGCGCGGACGGATTTATTTAATGAAGCAAATGTTCGAAGGCGCAGACGTCACCGAAAAAACTCAGCTTCATCTGGATCGTTGCCTCACCTGCCGTGCCTGCGAAACCACCTGTCCCTCCGGCGTCAAATATGGCCGACTCGTCGACATTGGCCGCGGCTACGTGGAAAGCCGCGTCCAGCGCGGCTTTACCGCCGCCCTCAAACGAAAAGCGTTAGCGGCCGTGCTGCCGAAAGCGGCGATTTTTAAAACCGCATTGAAGCTTGCCCAACTCGCCAAACCGTTATTGCCAGGCTTGTTGAAAAAGAAAATTCCGCCATCGCAACCGGCGCAAACTTGGCCCGCGCCACGCCATGCTCGCAAGATGTTGGTCCTCGACGGTTGTGTCCAACCGACGCTTGAACCCAACATCAACGGCGCAACGGCGCGCGTACTCGATCGCCTAGGCATTTCGCTGATCAAGTCCGATCAAGCCGGTTGCTGTGGCGCCGTTGCTTATCATTTGAACCGTCAGGCCGATGGCCTGGATTACATGCGGCGAAACATCGACGCATGGTGGCCGTTTGTCGAAAGCCGCGTGGAAGCAATTGTCATGACCGCCAGTGGTTGTGGCACGACGGTTAAAGAGTATGGCCACCTACTCGAAAACGATCCGATTTATGCGAAGAAGGCGGCGCGCATCTCCGCGCTGACGAAGGACATCAGCGAAGTCATTACTGCCGAGGCAGACGGCTTTGCAAAATTAATCGAAGCGCGCGAGAAACAAAATCAGAAGATAGCTTATCATCCGCCGTGCTCGTTGCAACATGCGCAAAAACTGAACGGTATCGTCGAACCGCTTCTGCTAAAAATGGGTTACGAACTCACGCCGGTGCCCGATTCCCATTTGTGCTGTGGTTCCGCCGGAACCTATTCGTTGTTGCAGCCAGAGTTATCGCAGCGTTTACTGAAAAACAAGATCGAGAATCTCAATCTCGGCAAACCGACGTTGATTGCAACGGCCAACATCGGCTGCCAGAGCCATATTCAAACTGCCACTCAATTGCCAGTGAAACACTGGATTGAGTTGCTTGCGGAGCAGATGTAACGCCATGGACGAAACGGGCGATCTGTTCCGCCCGCGCGCCGTGCTCAGCGTCGCTGAGTTAAACCTGCAAGTCCGCCAGCAAATCGAGCGCAGCTTCCCGTTACTGTGGGTTAGCGGAGAAATTTCCAACTTCGTGCGCGCCACGTCGGAACACTGGTACTTCACGCTGAAAGATGCGAAAGCGCAGGTGCGTTGCGCGATGTTTCGCAACCGCAATCAACTCGCCGAGTGGATCCCGAGCAATGGCGATGCGGTCGAAGTCAACGCCCTTGTGACATTGTACGAAGCGCGCGGCGAGTATCAACTCATAGTCGAAACCATGCGCCGCGCCGGCTTGGGCGCGCTGTATGAAAAATTTCTCAAGCTCAAGAGCACATTAGAAAAACAAGGCCTGTTCGATGCCGCGCGCAAACGCCCGCCGCCGACGTTTCCGAAACGAATCGGCATCATCACCTCGCCCGCGGCCGCCGCATTGCGCGATGTGCTGACGACGCTGAAACGACGCGCGCCGCACATCCCGGTCATCCTCTACCCCACTGCGGTGCAAGGCAATGGCTCCGCAGCAGAGATCGTACAAGCCATCAGCACCGCCGGTGCGCGCGCAGAATGCGCTGTGTTAATTCTGTGCCGCGGCGGCGGTAGCATCGAAGATTTGTGGTCATTCAACGAAGAAATTGTCGCGCATGCCATTGCCGCCTGCCCGATCCCGATCGTGTCGGGAATCGGTCACGAAACGGATTTCACCATCGCCGATTTTGTTGCCGATGAACGGGCGCCGACGCCGACTGCCGCCGCCCAGCGCGTCGCACCGGATCGTGACGAATTGCTCGCGGAGATCGGTGAACTGAAACGGCGCGGGCGTGTTTCTCTGCAACGTGCAATCGACGACAAGGCGCAACGCTTGGATCAACTCGCGCAACGCCTCATTCATCCCGGCGCACGCTTACAGCAACAAACGCGTCAACTCGCCCAGTTCGCGTTGCGCCTACGGCTCGCACAAACTCACCGTCTCGACACCCTCAAGTGGCAGCTACAACATGCGCAGCAGCGCTTTGGCGCGGGCACGACGACCTGGGCGACGCTCAATGAACGTCTAACGCGCAACGGCGAACGAATGACCCAGGCGCTACGCCAAAGCCTCGCGTTGTCGAGTTCCCACCTGCAACGGGTCACCGACAACCTGCATCACCTCAACCCGGCGCGCGTCATGGAACGCGGCTACAGCGTGGTGCGTAACGATGCGGGAGCCATCGTGAAATCGAGCGCGCAGATCGCGGTGGGTGATGCACTCGGCCTAACGTTCGCCAACGGCCAAGCAACGACGATAGTCGCCCGTAAGAATTCCTGATTCCGGTTTTCGTTAATAGCGTTAGGATTCGACATGACCCCCTTGTTCATTGCAAGCAAAGCGACGAAGCACTCTCGATTTTTTAGGCCGCGGAAAAGCGAGATTGCTTCGTCGCGAAAAGCGCTCCTCGCAATGACAACTTGAAATGGAAATCGGCATATGCCAGGCGCCGCGTCGAGCCCGAGTGGCCTGGTGCCATTGCCGATTGG
This sequence comes from Pseudomonadota bacterium, assembly GCA_031398205.1. Classification (GTDB taxonomy): domain Bacteria; phylum Pseudomonadota; class Gammaproteobacteria; order Burkholderiales; family JALYOK01; genus JALYOK01. The sequence goes on from JANNMV010000162.1 coordinate 4,228, forward strand.
CGATGCATTGCCTACGAGGCGTTAGCCAGGGGCTGGCCTAAGGCCATGCGGCTCTCAGGCTAATGCCTTTCAAGCCAGCGCTCGGCGTAGGCCGCAACTTGCGTTGCCAAGCAAGATTCTAAACAATCGAACACCGCCAACTCGGGCATCGCGCGCAGCCAGGTGAGTTGTCGCTTCGCCAGTTGCCGCGTCGCCGCCGTCCCGCGCGCGACCAGTGCATTGCGATCGAATTGTCCGTCGAGAAATTCCCACGTCTGCCGATAACCCACGGCGCGCA
>JANNMV010000199.1:0-6931 GCA_031398205.1 Pseudomonadota bacterium
AATAGTTTGGTTCTCATGGCAACTCCCTCGGATGTGATGACTTGGTAAGCTTGCCCGAGAACGTTATGATTCGCAATCTTCACCGAAAATGATTCCCATGGACTTACGCAGCGTGATTGATTTGGTTTGGGACAACGCCCAACGCGGTATTTATTATCCCGAGTCGCTGAACGGCAAATTAACTTTGGACGATTCCTATCGGGTGAATCTCGCGATCACCCAGCGCCGGGTGGCGCAGGGGAAAAAACAAGCGGGTTGGAAAGTAGGCGTGACGGCAAAAGCAATGCAGCAACAAATGGGCGTGCATCAGCCGGTGTTCGGCGTGTTATTCGAGAGCGGCCATCGCGACAGCGGTGTGAAGTTAAATTTCGCTGACTTGATTGAGCCATCGGTCGAAAATGAACTGTGCATTACCATGGGTAAAACTTTGCGCGGTCCGGGCATCACAATTGAACAAACGCGGGCGGCCATTGCCAGCGTTGCGCCCGCGTTGGAAATTGTCGAGCGCCGCGGCCTGTTCAGCGATTTGGCGTTGGCGATGGCGGACAATGCACAGCAAAAACATTTCGTGACCGCACAAGCGATGGCCTACGAACAAGCAACTATGCGCCTCTCCGAGGCATCGGTGGAAGTTTTTTTGAATGGTTTGACGCAAGAAATGGCCAGCGGCGCAGAAGTGATGGGCGACCCGGTTGCATCGGTGACGTGGCTTGCGAACAAACTCGCGGAGTTTGATCTCGCGTTGGAATCCGGCATGCGCGTCATGTCCGGTTCCTTCACCAAGCAATATCGCATCAAGCACGGTGATCGAATCGAATCGCACTTTATCCCCTTCGGGACTGTCTCGGTTGAGTTTATCTGATCGAATTACGCTGCTGCGCGAACCCGTAACGACTCACCAGCGCCATAACGATTCCGAGGCTTAACCCCTGTTCGATTCCCCAAAGTAGTACGCTCAAAAAGGTCACCAGAAACACCACGGCATTGGCGCGCCCGGTGCGCCACCAGCGCGCCAGCCCGCTGAAATCCACCAGCGGCAAAATCGCCACGGTGATGATGGCAGCGAGTGCGGCTTTTGGAATCGGCTCAAACCACTGCGCAAAATACATCACGGCAAGTGCGATCACTAAGGCGGTTACCAGCGAGGCGATCTGGCTTTTTGCTCCGGCGGCAAAATTCACCATGGTGCGGCTGAAGCCGCCGGCTACGGGCATCGTGCCGGAAAACGCCGCCGCGATATTCGCCGCGCCCAGCGCGACCAATTCTTGGTTGGCGTTCACCTGCTGGCCGTATTTTTCCGCCAAGGCTTTGGCGATGGCGATGCTTTCGACATAGCCGATTAACGCGATGAAAAGCGCCGACGGTGCGAGGTGAAGCCATGCTGCGCTACGCAAGAAACTCGCCGACAGCGATGGTAGACCGGACGGCACCGGCCCGACAATGCTCACCTGTGTCGAATGCATTGTTGCCACCAGAATAGTCGTGACCAGGACAACTAATAGCGGCCCCAGCTTGCTGATGGCGGCGCTCGCCGCAGTGCTTGCGCCCATTGAGCGCAACCACTTTTCAAACGGCTGATTAAGCAAAATTAACGCCAGCACGCTGCCGCTGCCGATACCGAGCGTGACAAATTTCAACTCGGCAAAATAGCTCGGCACCGCCAGCAACGCACTAATTCCCGTATGTTGCAACGATGGCGGTGCGCCGAGTAGATGGGGCAACTGGCTCAGGATAATGAGAATCGCGGCGCCGCTGGTGAAGCCCGATAACACCGGCTGGCTGATTAAATTGACTAACGAACCAACACGAATCGCGCTCAGAACGAGCAAGAAAGCGCCGCCTTCCAGCGCGAGTACCGTGGCATTGGCGATATCGTTGCCGTCGGCGCCGTGCAATGCACTCGCCACCATGATCGCCGCCACCGACACCGGGCCCACCGATAGCGTGCGACTCGTGCCGAGCAGCGCGTAGACCATCATCGGCAGAATGCTGGCGTAAAGCCCGGTTTCCGGCGGCAGGCCGGCCAGCATGGCGAACGCAATGCCTTGTGGAACGAGGAGAATCGCGGTGATCAATCCGGCAGCCGTGTCGCTCCAAAGATCGCGACGCGAGTAGCCTTTTAACGAGTTGGCGAGACCAAAGAAGCGTTCTAGGCCCAAGCGCTAAACCTTGCCGCAGGCGAGGTTAGCCGGCACGGCGATGTCCATCATTTTCGGGTCGGGCAAATGCAGATTGTTCATGATGTCGGCATATTCCGCCGCCGAGGAAACCTGCAAGCGCGGATTGAAGCGTCGTTCCTCGCGGATGGTGGAGCGGGTCCAGCCTTTGTAATCGTGGGCCGGGTAGACGAAAGTCTCGTCCGGCAATTTGAGCAGCTTGTTAAACAGGCTGTCATAGGCCGCGTGTGGATCGCCATTCTGAAAATCGGTGCGGCCCGTGCCGCGAATCAGCAAGGCATCGCCGCAAAAGACGCGATCGGTCATCACAAAACTGAACGAATCGTCGGTGTGCCCGGGGGTATACATGCCGCGCAACTCGATTCCATCGAGGGAAATTTTCTCGCCGTCTTTCAAACGCAACGAAACACAGTTGGCTTTGGAAAACTCACCCATCAGCGTTGGGCAGCCAAGGTGATCGCGCAACCTGCCAAGCGCCGTGATGTGGTCGGCATGAACATGGGTATCGGCTGCAAGCACCAGCTTGACATCCAACTCACACAAAAGCTGTAAGTACTGGTCGAGATTGTCCAGCACCGGATCAATCAGCAGCGCCTCGCCGCCCGGGCGGCTGGCGAGGAGATAGGTGTAGGTGCTCGATGCGTGGTCGAACAATTGGCGAAAGATCATGATTTTTCCCTAGGCAAACTTCGAGAGAAGATCGGTCATATGCTGCAATCGTCCCTGTGCGGCCGGATCGAATCCCTTGGCGCCCGCCAATTGCTGTTGAATCATGCACGCAATCATGCGATGAAAGGCGCGATCCAGCGCCTTGCGACAGGCGGACAGTTGTTGTGCGATTTTTTCGCAGTCGACATCGGTTTCGATCATATTCTGAATGCCGCGAAGTTGGCCTTCGGCGCGCTTCAGACGCAGAATAAGATCGGCCTTATCTTTTGCGGATTGCTCACTGCTCATGCTCTACCTCGCTCGACTTGTTAGCATACTGGGTATAGTATATACTGCAAATACCTTCAAAGCAAAAAGTTGTAAATCCCTTTCCCTTACATGTAGAGAGAACGATGAATAATTTTACGCCCTGGGCGGCGCTGATGGGTGGTTTGTTTATTGGCGTCGGCGCCAGCCTTTTGTTGTGGTTGAACGGAAAAATCGCCGGCATTAGCGGTATCGCCAATGGCGCAATTTGGGCCAAGACATCCGAAGATCGCCTGTGGCGGATCTTATTCGTCGTCGGATTAATTATCGGCGGATTGATATATGTGGCTATGTTTCCCGACACAATCCAAGCGCGTTCCGGTTATCCGCTCGGGCTGGTTGGCGCGGCGGGATTGCTAGTCGGTTTTGGTACCGCGCTCGGTAGCGGTTGTACCAGCGGCCACGGTGTCTGCGGTCTGGGGCGGTTATCGTTTCGATCGCTCGCCGCAACCTTGACATTCTTGGGCGCGGGAATCGTTACTGTATTCGTGTTGCGTCACGTATTCGGGGTGGGTGTATGAAAGTAAAGCTAAACATTGCAGCGCTCACGACCGGCGTTTTGTTTGGGTTCGGTCTTGCCGTCGCGCAAATGATTGATCCGAACAAAATACAAAATTTTCTCGATATTGCCGGCGCCTGGGACGCCAGCCTGATGTTGGTATTGGGCGCGGCTCTGGGCGTCAGTTTTTTCGCGGTTCGCGCCATTCTGAAGCAACAATCACCACGCTTTGCTACGAGCTTCTCTCTTCCCACGAAACCCAATGTTGATCGCTCGTTGCTGATCGGCGCGACGCTATTCGGGATCGGTTGGGGGTTGGCGGGTTATTGTCCCGGCCCGGGATTTGCGGCATTGGCCCTGAGTTCCTGGGAGCCGGTCGTTTTCTTGCTGGCGATGACAGCGGGATTTATTCTGCATCGTTTTATCGTTCGCCCTTGACGCTTACCGCGTCGGCGGTAAGCGCTTTTCCAGCCAATCGACAATGCTTTGATACACCGGCGCGGAATCGATTTCGTTCAGCGTTTCGTGATACATACCCGGCCAGGACTTGAACGTTTTATCTGCGCTACCGGCGGCCGCAAAGAACATCTCGCTCGCGCGATAGTCCGTCACCACATCATCGGTTCCATGCATCAATAGCAGCGGCGTTTCTAACGTCGCTGCGTGGGCTAAAGCGTACTCACCGGCTGCAACAATTGCGACAAACGCGGCTGCCGAAATCACGGAATTGGTCAAGCGGTCGGCTTCTACGGACTTCGCAACTTCCGGATCGTGGGAGAGTTTGTTGATGTCCAAATTGGTCGGCATGCTCAAGGACGGCAACAGGCGCGCCATCTTGTGTGCCAGCCAAATTTTCCACGACGGCGGCGTAAACGCTAAACGCAGCCATGGGCCGGAAGAAATGACCCCGCTGAGCCCATTGCCGTGCCGCATCGCATAGTTCAGCACCACGCCGCCACCCATGCTGTGGCCAAAAATAAACGTCGGCAGGGCAGGGTGATGCTCCCGTGCCAGCTCAATCGCATTGCCCAGATCGTTCAAATACAATTCGTAGCTCGACGCATGGCCGCGTTGGCCGCGTGAGCGGCCGTGTCCGCGCATATCGTAGCGCACCACGGTCAGATTCATATCCACGAATCGTTGCGCGAGTTTCTCGTACCGCCCGCTGTGCTCACCAAACCCATGGGCGATGACAATGCAACCGCGTGGTTGCCGCGGCGATTCGATGCGAGCGAACAAGCTCACGTTCTGGTTGGACTCGATCGCCGTAGTTCGCGATTCCGGTTTAAACATTGGCTAGTGGCTCGTTTCGTGTTCGTAGTCAGCGCTAATTGTACTTGGGACGCAAAACATTATGGAATATGATTGCGCCTATTCTGATCGGCTAGTGGGGCGCAAACGATGGCAAAGTGGCTTGTTACTATCGGTATTTTCTGTGTTGTGATGGGCATTGCTTGGCCGCTGTTAACCCGATTCGGTTTCGGCCGCTTGCCCGGCGATATCCGTATCGATAAACAAGGATCGCGATTTTATCTTCCGATCACCAGCAGCATTATTATTTCCATCGTGTTAAGTGTGCTGTTCGCGATCTTCAGGCGCTAACCTTATTGCAATCATAATTGCCTGGAAAGCCGCATGCATAAAGGCTCTTAGGCACATCGCCAAAACTAATGAGGCGCGCGCGGGCGTGAGGCTAGGTCGGCAAAATAATGCGCGAATCGGCGCCCGCCATATCGAGCATCAGCGCATTCAAACGCTTCACGAATCCCGCCGGGTCGTCGATCTGCCCACCCTCGGCGAGTAAGGATTGATCGAACAGAATATGACACCAGTCAGCGAAGCGCTCCTTACCTTGTTCCACCTTAAGTTTCGCAATCAACGGATGGCCCGGATTGATTTCCAGGATCGGTTTGCTATTCGGCACCTTTTGGCCCGCGGCTTTGAGCATGCGTTCTAAGTTGCCCGACAAATCGTTCGCGTCGGCAACCAGGCAAGCCGGGGAATCGGTCAAGCGATGAGTTACGCGCACGTCTTTGACTTTGTTGCCCAACGTCGTCTTGATGTCGGCAAGTAAATCTTTGAAATCCTCGTTGGTTTTTTCTTGCGCCTGCTTTTCCGTTTCGTTGGCGAGCGCGCCCAAATTCAAATCGCCCTTAGCGACGGACTGAAGCGTTTTGCCTTCAAATTCTGTGACGTGCCCCACCAGCCATTCGTCAACGCGATCCGCTAGCAGCAATACTTCGATACCTTTTTTGCGGAAAATTTCTAAGTGCGGGCTGTTTTTCGCTGCCGCGAACGTGTCGGCGGTGACGTAATAAATTTTCTCTTGGCCTTCCTTCATGCGCGCGACGTAATCGGCGAGGGAGACAGTTTGATTTTCGCTATCGTCCAGCGTCGTGGCAAAGCGAATCAGCTTGGCGATGCGCTCTTTATTCGCGTGGTCTTCGCCCGTGCCTTCTTTGAACACGCGGCCGAATTCTTGCCAGAATTTCGTGTATTTCTCTTTATCGTTTTCCGCCAAATCTTCCAGCAAGCCCAAGACTTTTTTCACGCAACCGGCGCGAATCGCCTCGACATCCTTGCTCTCCTGCAGAATCTCGCGCGACACATTCAGCGGCAAATCATTGGAATCAATCACGCCGCGCACGAAGCGCAAATAATGCGGCAGCAAATCGCCTTTGTCTTCCATGATGAACACCCGTCGAACGTAGAGCTTGATACCGTGGCGCTGCTCGCGATCCCACAAATCAAACGGCGCTTTGCCGGGGATGTAAAGTAACTCGGTATATTCCTGTTTGCCCTCAACGCGGGCGTGGGTATACGCCAACGGCGCTTCAAAATCGTGGCTGACATGTTTGTAAAACTCGTCGTACTGTTCTTTCGTGATGTCGTTTTTCGAGCGCGACCACAAGGCCGAAGCTTGGTTGATCGCTTCGTCTTCGTCGGAGACTTTTTGCTCTTTTTTCTCTTCGTCCCATTCTTCTTTCTTCATCACAATAGGTAACGTGATGTGATCAGAATATTTTCGGATGATGGATTTCAGTTGCCAGGAATTCAAAAATTCGTCTTCGCCGGCACGTAGATGCAACACCACATCCGTGCCACGAGCCGCTCTGGACGCGGCTTCCAGCGTATAGTCACCTTCCCCGGCGGATTCCCAACGCACTGCCTGATCGGCTTCCACACCGGCGCGGCGTGTAGTCAAAGTCACCTTGTCGGCGATGATGAACGAGGAATAAAAGCCAACGCCGAATTGCCCGATCAGATTCGCGTCCTTGGC
>JANNMV010000206.1:0-10460 GCA_031398205.1 Pseudomonadota bacterium
AGTCGAAGATGTTGCGAAGTAACCGTACAAGTTAATTTTTAGGGGTAGGCACATGGCGGAAATTACCGCTGGAATGGTGAAAGAGTTGCGCGAAAAAACCGACGCGCCGATGATGGAATGTAAGAAGGCCTTGTCCGAAGCCAATGGCGATATGGAAAAGGCAGAAGAAATTCTGCGCGTGAAGTTGGGCAGCAAAGCCAGCAAGGCCGCGGGCCGTATCGCGGCGGAAGGCGTGGTCGCGACGTTCATCGGCGGCGATCTGAAACTCGGCTCAATTGTGGAAGTCAATTGTGAAACCGACTTTGTCGCAAAGAACGAAGACTTCCTGGCATTCGCCAAGAACTTGGCCGAGTTGGTTGCAAAGCAAAGTCCGGCCGATGTTGCAGCGCTCTCTGCATTTAGCTTGAACGGTACGACGGTTGAAGCAACGCGCACGGCGCTGGTCGGTAAGATTGGCGAAAACGTGTCGATTCGACGTTTTGCTCGGATCGAAGCGAAGGGCAAGATCAGCCAGTATATCCACGGCGGCGCTAAAATTGGCGTGATGGTGGATATTATCGGCGGCGACGAAGCTTTGGCAAAAGATCTCTCCATGCACATCGCCGCCAGCAAACCGGTGGCGTTAGCGAAGGAAGAAGTCTCGCCCGAGTTGATCCAGAAAGAGCGCGACATTGCGACCGCAAAAGCGGCCGAATCCGGCAAGCCGCCGGAAATCGTAGCGAAGATGGTCGAAGGCAGCGTGGCGAAATATTTGAAAGAAGTAACCCTGCTCGGCCAGCCGTTTGTTAAAGACGATAAGCAAACCATCGAACAATTGCTGAAATCCAAGAGTGCATCGGTTGCGCGTTTCGTGATTTACATCGTCGGCGAAGGTATTGAGAAAAAGCAAACGGACTTTGCCGCGGAAGTAGCCGCAGCGGTCAAGGGCGCCTAATCAAAGTTTTCTCGATGCGGATGCACGATGGCCGAACCGAAATATAAGCGAATTCTTCTCAAACTCTCAGGCGAAGCCCTGATGGGCGAAGACAGCTATGGCATCAATCAGACAACGATTGGCGCCATCGTAGCTGAGATAAAGGCGGTCGTCGATCTGGGTGTGCAGGTTGCCGTTGTCATCGGCGGTGGCAACATCTTTCGCGGCGTGTCATCCAGTGCCGCTGGCATGGATCGCGCCATGGCTGATTACATGGGCATGCTCGCAACGGTCATTAATGCCATTGCATTGCAAGACGCGATGCGCGTTGCCGGATTGAGTGCGCGGGTGCAGTCGGCCATCAATATCGAACCGGTGGTCGAACCCTATATTCGCGGCAAAGCGATGCGTTATTTGGAAGAAGGCAAGGTCGTGATCTTCGGCGCCGGCACGGGCAATCCTTTTTTTACGACCGATACGGCGGCAGCGTTGCGTGGCCGTGAGATGGAAGCGGAAATTGTGCTCAAAGCCACCAAGGTCGACGGCATTTATACCGCTGATCCTAAGTTTGACAAGACCGCGACGCGCTTCAAACATATTTCCTTCGATGAAGCCATCAATCGCAATCTCAAAGTGATGGATGCGACGGCGCTGACCTTGTGCCGCGACCAAAATCTTCCGATTTGTGTTTTCAGTATCTTTGAAACCGGCGCGCTGAAGCGCGTGGTGATGGGTGAAGACGAAGGCACACTGGTAACTACGTAGTTGTTCCCGTTTTGTGAGGTGAATCATGATTGCGGATATCAAAAAAACGTCCGAGCAAAAAATGCAAAAGACCGTCGAGAGCTTTAAGGTTTCGCTGGGCAAGATTCGCACCGGCCGTGCCCATACCGGCTTGCTTGAGCATATCAAGGTCGATTATTACGGTACGTCCATGCCCATCAATCAAGTGGCGAACCTAAGTTTAATTGATGCCCATACCATCGGCGTTCAACCCTGGGAGAAGAAACTGATCGGCACGGTGGAAAAAGCTATTCGCGATTCCGGCCTCGGCCTCAATCCTGCCACCCAGGGCGAAATAATTCGCGTGCCGATGCCGGCGTTAACCGAAGAGCGGCGCCGCGAGTTGACCAAAGTGGTCAAACACGAAGCGGAAGATGCGCGAGTTGCGGTGCGCAACGTACGTCGCGACGCCATCACGCATTTAAAGGATGCGCTGAAAGCAAAGACGGTTTCCGAAGACGACGAGCGTCGCGCGCAAGACGACATCCAGAAACAGACCGATAAGTATGTCGCGGAAATCGACAAATTAAGTCACACGAAAGAAGCGGAGATGATGACGGTTTAGACGAACCGCATTCTGACCCAAAGAGACTGACTTACCGTGGCAATCTTTTCTAGCCCAACGCAACAGATTCCCGACGCGCCGTCGATTCCGCGCCACGTCGCGATCATCATGGATGGCAATGGCCGCTGGGCGAAGCAGCGTTATCTTCCGCGCGTGGCGGGGCATCGCAAGGGGGCCGATGCCTTACGTGCGACCATCCGGCGCTGCGTACAGCGCGGCGTCGAGTACCTCACCGTATTTGCTTTTAGCAGTGAGAACTGGCGCCGCCCGGCGGAAGAGGTCAGCGTGTTGATGCAGTTATTCCTGAGCGCGTTGGAGCAGGAAATTTCCAAACTCCATGACAACGATATCCGCTTCAAAGTGGTCGGTGATCTGTCCCGCTTCGACAAGAAAATCGTCGATCTAATTCAAAATGCCGAAGCGATGACGCAACAGAATAAACGCTTGACGTTAACGGTCGCTGCAAACTACGGCGGACGCTGGGACATTATGCAAGCGGTTCAGCACATGCTGCGCGATCGACCGGAATTGGCGTTGGGATTCGAGGAGCAAGATTTCGCGCCGTATTTGTCGATGCACTACGCGCCCGAGCCGGATCTTTTCATTCGCACCGGCGGCGAGCAACGCATTAGCAATTTTCTGTTGTGGCAGCTTGCCTATACCGAACTTTATTTTACCGATACCCTGTGGCCCGACTTCAACGGCCAGGCGCTGGATTCGGCGATCGAATCCTATCAATCGCGCGAACGGCGCTTCGGCCGCACCAGTGACCAGGTTCAGGCCGGGCATCTGGGCAAGGCGACCCTCGGCTGATCGCGTGCCTGTTTTTTCCTATTCGTTCGAGCGTCATGTTTCGCTCGAGTTGGTAAATTAGTTTCCCATGTTGCGCACGCGCCTTCTGACGGTTGCTACGATTTTCCCGTTATTTCTATTGGCATTGTTTTACCTGCCGAATAGTTATTGGTCGGCATTAATCCTTTTACTGATGGTAACCGCGGCGCACGAGTGGGCGCGGCTGTTCGATATCCGTCATGCCGCGGCGATCGCATTCGCCGTGTCGACGTTACTCATCGCCGGCGCACTGTGCCTAGGCGGTAGTGACGCACTCATTCCCAGCGCGTTTGCGATCCAAGCGGTTTGTGTCGTGGCGACACTGTTCTGGGTTTTTGTTGTGCCGTATATGCTCAAGAATCGTATGCATGTTTCCGGTCGAGTATCAGTGCTGCTATTGGGATGGGCGGTCTTGATCCCGCTATGGGCGGCGTTGGTTGAACTGCGCCGGTTCGGGCCGTTGTACGTTTTTTTTGCGATGGGCGTCATCTGGCTTGCCGACACCGCGGCCTACTTCAGCGGTCGCGCTTTCGGTAAACACAAATTGGCGCCGGACATCAGTCCCGGCAAAACCGTCGAGGGCGCGGTCGGTGCGCTAGCCGTCGCCGCTTTGTACGCGGCGATTCTTGTGGTCTTGGGACATCGATTCGGGACAATGTCACTCGCCGGTCTACCGATGATGATGATCGGCTTTGTTGTAATTGTCGTCTTGAGCATTGTCGGTGATTTGTTTGAATCCTGGATCAAGCGCCAGTGCGGCAAGAAGGACAGCGGAAGCTTGTTTCCCGGTCACGGTGGTATACTCGATCGCATCGATTCCCTGACCTCTACCATGCCTGTTGTAGCTCTCGCGTTGATGTGTTGCAAATCGATTTGGGGTATCTTGTGAAGTTCGTTACCTTGTTAGGATCCACCGGTACGATAGGCGTTAACACGCTTGATGTGGTGGCGCGGCATCCAACGTTGTTCCAAGTTTTTGCGTTGGCCGCGCATGGTAACTTTGAGCGTTTGGTCGACCAATGTGAACGCTTCAAACCGCGCTATGCGGTTCTGTGCGACGAGCGAAAAATCGACGCCTGCGAGCAATCACTGCGGGCGCGCGATATACCTACTGAACTACTTTTCGGCGCTGACGGTTTGGAGCGCGTGGTGTCCGATGCGCGTACCGATATCGTGATGGCGGCAATCGTCGGCGCCGCTGGCCTAAAGCCCACGTTCGCGGCGGCGTGCGCCGGGAAGCGCGTGCTGTTAGCCAACAAAGAAGCGCTGGTGATGTCCGGCAAACTATTGATGGACGCGGTGCGCGAGCATCACGCCGAGCTGCTTCCGATCGACAGCGAACACAACGCGGTGTTCCAAGTCTTGCCTGCGGTTCGCGGCCGTGACCTGGCACAGGTGGGCGTGAAAAAAATTATTCTCACCGCATCGGGCGGACCATTCCGAACCATGCGGCGAGCCGACCTTGCGCGCGTCACGCCTTCACAGGCGGTCAAACATCCCAATTGGGTGATGGGTAAGAAAATTTCCGTCGACTCGGCGACCATGATGAACAAAGGCCTCGAAATGATCGAGGCCTGCTGGCTGTTCGACACGACGCCCGATCATGTGGAAATATTGATTCATCCGGAAAGCATTATTCATTCTATGGTTAGCTATTGCGATGGTTCTGTCTTGGCGCAAATGTCTAACCCCGACATGCGCATTCCGATTGCCTACGGGTTGGGCTATCCGGCGCGAATTGACGCGGGGGTCGCCGAGCTGGATTTGGCGAAAATCGCCAAACTTAATTTCGAATCCTTAGTTCAGGATCAATTCCCCTGTGTGCGATTGGCGTACGATGCCATGGCGTCGGGTGGAACGGCAACCGCGGTTCTCAACGGCGCCAACGAAGTCGCGGTCGAGGCATTCTTGCGCGAAGAATTGCCGTTCAGATCGATTCCCAAGGTGATAGATTTTGCTCTGAAAGAGATTAAGGCCGCTCGGGTACACCAACTGGACGATGTAATGCGCGCGGATCGCGATGCGCGCGCGGTTGCGCAAGATTGGATCCGGTCTTATACCGGTCAGCGCAGTAAAATTTCACTAGCCGCATCGTTATGACTTGGCTCTCGTATCTTCTGGCGTTCGCGGTATTACTTGGCATTGTCGTGGTGATCCATGAGCTCGGCCACTATTGGGTCGCCAAATGGTGTGGCGTCAAAGTTCTACGATTTTCGGTGGGATTCGGCAAGCCCATCCTAAGTCGGCGTTACGGCCGCGATCAAACGGAGTGGGCATTGGGCGCGTTTCCACTCGGCGGTTACGTCAAGATGCTCGACGAACGCGAGGCGCCGGTGGTGCAGCAGGACTTGCATCGAGCATTCAATCGGCAGACGGTTGCAAAACGTATTGCAATAGTTGTCGCAGGACCGTTAGCGAATTTGTTGTTGGCGATCTTGCTTTTTTGGGGATTGTTCATTGTCGGCATGCCGGGGGTTCAGCCCATCTTAGGCGACATCGTAAAAGGCAGCGCGGCCCAACGCGCTGGCTTTGTTCCAGGCGAGAAAATCGTTGCGATCGACGGCGATCCAATTTTGACCTGGCATGAAGCAGGCTGGGCTTTCACCACGCGGCTGGCGAGTAAACAGCCGATCAAAGTGACTGCGGAAGATTCGGTCGGGCAGCAACGCGACCGCGTGTTTGATGCGCAGGAATTGACGGATCAAGACTTGGAGAGCGATGTCCTTGCCAAGCTAGGGTTAACGCGTCGCAGTCCCGGCGTGCAGATCGTCGAAGTGGTTGCGGCAAGTCCCGCGTTGCGCGCCGGATTCCTGCCGGGCGACGAAGTACTATCGATCGATCGCAAGACGCTGACGGGCGGGGTGCATCAGTTTATCGGGATCATCCAGGTAAATGTGGCTAAACTACTTGAGGTCGAAGTTAAGCGCAACGGTGCGGTTATCCAATTGCAGGTCACACCTGAAGCAGTGCCCGGGCGTGGGGTGCAAGCCGGTGTGATCGGCGCGAAGGTCGGTGAATTGGACCGGCCGGAATTTCGCGCCAATGCGAGCTATCCGCCGTTCTTGGCGCTAACGAAAGCGCTAAGCAAGACTTGGGATATGAGTTGGCTCAGTCTGAAGTCACTGGGAAAAATGCTGATTGGCGAAATGTCCATCAAAAATCTCAGTGGCCCGGTTACCATCGCTAACTATGCCGGCCAGACGGCACAGATGGGCTTGATTCAGTTTATTAGCTTTATCGCTGTCATTAGCATCAGTCTCGGTGTCCTGAATCTGCTGCCCATCCCGTTATTGGATGGCGGGCATTTAATGTATTATATTGCCGAAATAATCAAAGGCAGTCCGGTGTCCGAACGCATCATGGAGGCAGGCCAACAAGTTGGTCTGGCTTTGCTAATCGGATTGATGGTCATAGCCTTTTATAACGATATCAACCGCCTCATCACAGGTTAAGCAATCTATGAATTTTCGCGTGCTGGTCGGCGCCCTATGCTGCTTTTATGTCGTAGGTGCGCAGGCTATAGAGACATTCGTCGTCAAAGATATTCGGGTTGAAGGCATACAACGAATCGAGGTCGGAACGGTGTTTAGCTATTTACCCATTCGGGTGGGTGACGAGATCGACGGCGAAAAGGCAGCGGCGGCGGTCAAAGCGCTTTACGCCACGGGATTTTTTTCCGATGTTCGCCTTGAGCAAGATGGCGACTTGCTAATTGTTGCGATCCAGGAACGGCCCGCGATTGGCGAGGTCGCAATCAATGGTGCGAAGGAATTCAAGCCGGACGAGCTGAAAGAATCGCTTAAGCAGATCGGCCTCGCGGAATCGAGAATTTACGATAAGTCGTTACTTGATAAAGCGGAAAAAGAATTGAAACGGCAGTACTTGAGTCGCGGAAAATATTCAACTGAGGTCGCGTCGACGGTCACCCCGTTGGAACGCAATCGCGTGGCCATTGCGCTGAATATTGATGAAGGCGAAGTCGCACAAATCCGCGGTATTAATATCATTGGGAATCAAGAATTCAAAGAAGGCAAACTGCTCGATTTATTCAACCTAACGACGCCTGGTTTTTCGACCTGGTTCTCGAAGAACGATCAATATTCCAAGCAGAAGCTTTCCGGCGATTTGGAGACGTTGAGATCGTTTTACTTCAACCAAGGATTTCTCGAGTTCAATATCGATTCGACCCAAGTGCAGATTTCGCCCGATAAGCAAGACATCTATATCACCGTGAACATTGTCGAAGGATCGAAATACAAAGTTTCCGAGGTGAAGGTCGCGGGAAATTTGACCATTCCCGAGACAGAAGTTCGCGGCATGATATCCGTCAAGCCCGGCGAGTTTTTCTCGCGGGAAGAACTCACCGCTTCGACCAAACGTATCGGCGATCGCTTGGCGAACGATGGATATTCGTTCTCAAACATTAACGCCGCACCCGAGGTCGATAAGGAAAAAAAGACGGTCTCGTTCACCTTTCAGGTCGATCCGGGTCGTCGTGTTTATGTCAGGCGGATCAACATCACCGGAAATGTTAAGACGCGCGACGAGGTGATCCGCCGCGAAATGCGTCAGATGGAAGGGGGCTGGCTGTCGGCGGAAAAAGTAACCCGTTCGCGCGAGCGTATCGATAAGCTAGGCTATTTCTCCGAGGTCACGGTCGATACGCCAGCGGTGTCGGGCACGAATGATCAGGTCGATATCAACATCAATGTCGTGGAGCGCTCAACCGGAAATATACAGGTGGGTGCAGGCTATTCCGATATCGATAAGCTCGTATTGCAAGGCGCCGTAAGTCAGAGCAACGTATTCGGCACCGGCAATCAAGTATCGGCCCAAGTGAATTCTGGCCGGACTAACCGCGCCTATGTACTTTCCTACACCAATCCGTATTACACGGTGGATGGCGTGAGCCGCGGCTTTGATCTGTACCATCGTATCAACGACACCACCCAGCTCACCAATGTCGATCACTACAAGATCAAGACGACGGGGCTGGGCATTCGCTACGGTATTCCGGTGACCGAGACCGACACGGTCAACTTCGGTCTTGCCTATGAGCGTGCGGGTATTGGTCTGATAAGCGATAGCCCGCAACGCTATCGGGATTACGTTGATGAATTCGGCGAAAGGAATTCCACGGTCAAGGGCGACATCGGCTGGGCTCGGGATACGCGCAACAGCTTTTTCTACCCGACCAAGGGCAACTACCAGCGTATCTACGGCGAATTCGGTTTGCCCGGCGGTGACCTTACCTATTACAAGCTGAACTACCAACATCAGTGGTTCATCCCGATGACCGATGTGTTTACGCTGATGCTGAATGGCGAGGTGGGTTACGGTGGCGGTTATGGAAAGCATGATGAACTGCCATTCTTCAAAAATTTTTACGGTGGCGGTGTGTCGAGCGTCCGAGGTTTTGCGACGAGTTCGTTGGGTCCAAAAGATAACGACAACCGCGCTCTGGGCGGCGATCGTCGAGTCGTCGCCAGCGCGGAGTTGTTTTTTCCACTGCCACGGGTCAAGGACGATAAATCGGTGCGATTGAGTGTCTTCTTCGATGCCGGTAACGTCTACGGTAAAGGCGAAAAATTTGACGTCGGAGAACTCCGTTATTCCACCGGCCTTGCCCTGACGTGGTTTTCACCGATCGGTCCGCTGAAGCTCAGCTACGGCATTCCAATCAAGCGTAAACCGGAAGATCGGCTTGAGCGTTTTCAGTTCTTGTTAGGTACGGTGTTCTAGGACGATTTTGAAGGAGTTTAATTTGAAACAAGTGATGCGTTTGTTGGTTTTATCGATGGTGTGGATGGCGGCGCAAGTATTCGCCGCGGAACTCAAGGTCGGCTTCGTCAATACCGAACGAATTTTCCGCGAAGCAGGGCCGGCGCAAAAAGCGCAAAAGAAGCTCGAAAAAGAATTTGCCGCGCGCGATGCCGAATTGCAGAAAATGGCCAAGCAGGTGCGAGATATGCAGGCGCAAGTCGAGAAAGAAAGCGTTACGACGAGCGAGGCCGATAAACGCAATAAAGAGCGTGATCTGGCTAACCTGAATCGTGATTTTCAGCGCCAAACGCGCGAATTTCGCGAGGATTTAAATATGCGCAAAAATGAAGAGTTGGGTGTGGTGCAAGAACGTGCGAACAAGGTCATCAAGGAAATTGCCGAACTTGAAAAGTTTGACTTGATTGTGCAGGACGCCGTGTTCGCGAGTACCAAGATCGATATCACCGACAAGGTTCTCAAGGCGCTCACCGCTGAAAAATAAGCTCGCATTCGCCCGATGAGCCTCTCGCTCAATGAGATTGCGATTCGGCTCGGTGGTGAAGTTGCCGGCGATGGAGCGACGCTTATACGCGGCATCGGAACGCTGGCTCGCGCGCAGCACGATGAAATCGCGTTCTTGGCGAACCCCATCTATCGTGCGCAGTTAAGCACCACCCACGCCGGCGCGGTAATTGTCGCGGCCGCCGATCGCGAGGCGACGTCGTTGCCGCGGATTGTTACGGCGAATCCTTATGCCTATTTTGCGCGCGCCACCGCATTGTTCTCGCCGGTTCAATCGGTTGCAGCCGGCTGCCACCCAAGTGCGATCATCGAGTCCGATTCGATCATCGCGAGTTCCGCAACCATCGCAGCGCTGGCTTACGTCGGCCAGGGCGCTAAAATCGGCGAGCGTACCGTGATTCATCCACAGGTGCACATCGCGGCGAACGTGGTCATCGGCGCCGACTGCATTATTTATTCAAACAGCGTGGTGTACCACGATTGCGAAATCGGCGATCGGGTCATTATTCACGGGGGCGCGGTGATTGGCGCCGATGGGTTTGGCTTCGCCTACGATGCCGATCGATGGCTAAAAGTGCCGCAGGTCGGGCGGGTCAAGATCGAGGACGATGTCGAGATCGGCGCCAATACCACCATCGATCGCGGCGCGATCGAAGATACCGTTATCGAGATAGGTGTTAAGCTCGATAATCAAATTCAAATCGGCCATAACGTTCGTATTGGCGCGCATACTGCAATCGCCGGCTGTGCTGCGGTGGCCGGCAGTACAACGATCGGCCGCCATTGTAGAATTGGTGGTGGTGTCGGCATTGTCGGACACCTGACGATCTGCGATGGCGTGACTGTCACGGCGTGTACGCTGGTCACGAAATCAATTCCGCAAGCGGGTGTTTACAGTGGCGGCTTGCCCCACATGGGCAATCGGGAATGGCTTAAGACGACAGTCCATTTGCGTCGCATAGAACAACTCTTGCGACGTGTAGAGCAATTGGAGCACGAAATAAAAGACGTCAAAGGGAGAACCGTATGAGCGGCATGAATATCGAGGAAGTCCTGCAATATTTACCGCATCGGTATCCGTTT
>JANNMV010000222.1:0-3083 GCA_031398205.1 Pseudomonadota bacterium
TTTGGGTTTCGAAGTCATTCTGGAGGTGGATTTCGACGCCGTCACGATCATGAAGAATGCCCATGGCGTTGAGATCAATCTAATCACCAACGGCGTCGGCCCGAGCGAGGGCAAAAACATATTGATCGACGTGCCCGAAAAGCACCCGGGGTACACCCACGTCGCGCTGCGGGTGGAATCAATTCCGCAAACCATCGCGGAATTGCAGCGCCATCATGTTGCGATTACCCAAGGCCCAGTTACGTTTGGCGACAGCGACGTATCAGTCTTCATTCGCGATCCCGATCGCAACGTGATTGAATTTCGCGGCCACGATCAAGACTTTTCGAAGATTCCAGGGTTAACGCGCTATCAACCCGGGCCTGGCAATCCGGGGTAGTTTTGCACGCAAGCAAGCTGCCGTGCGTTCGAGATCATCAAATGTGCTCGGCGCGCTGAAGAAATAGTCTTGCTACATTGCCGAGGCAGCGGCGTTTTCCCGGCGCCATGCGCTGAACGTCCACAGCGAACTCAGTCCGTCGGACAGCGCGAATAGAATCGCCAGCGGTCCGGGAATGATTCCAAACCACCATAGCAGCGCCATGATGGGCGGCACCAGGGGCCGATCCAGCAGGGTGGCGAAAACGAAACCTTGTGCGTTGAGGCGGCCGCTAACGATGTAAAGCATACCCAGACCGCCAACCAATAGCCCGACCAAGCGCAGATAGTTCGCGGCTTGGTCGCTCAGCGGCGGCAGATGTAGCAGCGCAGCGGCGAAATGCGGCGCGAACAGCAATCCTGCTGCTTCAGCGAACATAATCCAGCCAAAAATTTCCACCGTTCGCGCCGAGTGTGCCTGCCCGTCGGCACGAATCACTTTGCAAAGCATGTGTTGGAATGGGCCCATGGTTCCTCCTTGTGCAGTATGAGACTAGTGGCATTAGCGCCGGGGATTCGCCGCTCACGTCGCCAGAATTTTCTTTGCATAATTAAGCACGTCGTCCGGCTCGAATGGTTCCGGCACTACGATGCCGCGCTGGCACGCGGGCCGGGCCGCCAGGGTATCTATCCATCGCCGCAAGTGCGGCAGATCATCCACGTCGACGCCAGCCCAATTGTGAATACGCACCCAGGACCAATGGGCGATATCGGCGATACTGTAGTCACCAGCCAAATACTCGTGATCTTTGAGCCGGGTGTCGAGCACGGTGTAGAGCCGCTTGGTCTCGTTCTGATAGCGCTGAATGACGGCGGGAACTTTCTCCGGGAAATAGCGAAAGAATACGTTGGCTTGGCCCTGCATCGGACCGACGCCGCCCATTTGAAACATCAACCATTGCATGACCGTCGAACGCGCCTTGGCAACGGCCGGCATGAGCTTGCCGGTTTTTTCGGCGAGGTAAATCAGAATCGCACCGGACTCGAAGACGACGAATTCACCCTCGTCATGATCGACGATGGTCGGGATACGACCGTTCGGATTGAGTTTGAGATACGCTGGTTTTTTCTGCTCGCCCTCGCCCAGTTTGATGGAATGTACGGCATAGGGCAGGCCGAGTTCTTCCAATGCAATAGAAGCCTTCCAGCCATTGGGTGTGGCCGCGGTGTAGAGGTCGATCATGTCTTGCTCCTGGCGGCTAAGGCATGCGGTGGAACGAACGCCACTTATTGAAGAAGCGCCCATGCTTAACACGGGCGCTCACGAACGACTACGCTTTGGCGCTCGGGCGTGCGGATACGGCGTCGTACCAGCGCCGCAAGTGCTTGCATTCGGGCGGTATGTCGAGTTCGGTCCATTTGCCAAAATCGATGGCGCACAGGGTCGTTGCATCGGCGATGGTATAGCGGCTGCCGGCGACGAACTCATTGTTGGCAAGCTGAGCGTCGAACTTGCGATAGAACCGACCGAGGCGAGCTTTGGCGCGCTCGACCAGATACGGATGCTGCTGAATCGACTCGGCCGAGCCGGGCAATCCGCGATCGGCGAAAGACGGATGGGTGTTGCGAAACAGTTCGGAGGCGGCGAGCATGCCTTCTTCGTTAGCGCGTTTCTCCCACATTTCGACAATGGCCTTGTCCTTGGCGTCGGTGCCCATCAGCGGCGGATCCGGATGAAGTTCCTCAAAATAGCGGCAGATCGCCATGGCTTCACCGATTAGCGTTCCATCGTCCAACTCTAAAACGGGCACCATGGCATGGGGATACTTTGCGACATAGGCCGGTTTGAGTTTTAGATCGTCGCCGCCGACTTCTTCGAGCGGAATTTGGAGTCCTTTTTCGGCCAGGTAAATGTGCAGCCGTCGTGGGTTCGGAGCAATGTGCCAATCGTAAATTTTCATGTAAGTCTCCCTGATTTAAGTTGAATGCCAGGTCCGCGAGTGAGGAATTTAGACCCCCCTTTTTATTCGCTGACTGAAACTATAGTCTCGGCGCCGCCTGGTCGTCAAATGAACAAAATTTGACGGCAAATTAATCCAGTGTGATGAACAACGATTTGCGCGGTTTTCCGGCGACGGCGCGGCTGATGTGGCCTTGGCCGGTGGTATCCTCCGCTAACAGAATATCGCCGGCACGCAGAATGCGCTTGGTTCCGTCACCAACTTCGATTTCCACTTCGCCCTCCAGATTAACCACGTATTGCCGTCTCGGTGCGGTGTGAAAATCATAGTTGTAGTCGCCGCCGGTTTCGCGAAATACCACGCCGGTCGCCTGGGTAATTTCAGAAATGAAGCCGATCTTGCCGGCGTCTTTCATCGGCACCAACACGTCTTCGAAATGGGATTGATTGTCCGACCCGGTGTAGATGCGTATGACTTTCATTGTTCGCGTCCCCTCGTCTGCTGAAATTTCACTGGAATGTAACGTAAACCCGACCGCGATTGTCGCCAACATAAACGCACAGCCCATGCGTTGCACGAGGCTTTTGGTAGATAGTTCCATTATTTTCCTCCCTTTGAAAATGACATCTTCGCACGTTGTTTGTTATTCGGAATTAGCCATTTGACGGCGCCCTATTAATGCCGTTAGCGAAACACACACGCCACCGAACCCAGCCCCGAAACCGATGTGACAACATGATCGCCTGGCTGCACCCAAACGATATC
>JANNMV010000223.1:0-1845 GCA_031398205.1 Pseudomonadota bacterium
AAGAGAGTGAGGTGAAGCAAGAAATTAGGGCCGTTAGGTCCAAGGTGTTTCCCCCAAACAAACATCCCCGGTATCGGCGGGGATGTTTGACAAATCGCTAAATATTATGCAAAGCCTTTACGTTTCTTCCACGCCGCTTCCAGTTCAAGAATTTTCTTCCAATCGCCAGGCTGAACTTCAGGCACAAACGGATCCTTCGGAATCGTCACACCCCAGCCGATCGCATAGCCCACGGCGGTTTGATCCTCCGCGCGCATGGTGATGGTGCCGTCGGCGCCAAACGGCGAATTGATTTTCATGCCGCGCAATGCATCAGACAATTTCTTGGTATCGGTGCTGTTGGTTTTTTTCATTGCTTCGGTCAGGAACTGTATGCCGACCGCCGCTTCCCAAGACCAATTGGTCGGATACTCTTTATATCGGGCGAAATAGGCGTTGCCCCAAGCCATGTTGGCTTTGTTACTAGGGAAGGTGCGTAAATAGCGATTACCGGAATGGATGCCGGGTGGTAGATTTTTCACTGCCGTCAGAGCAGTGTAGTCCGCCATATTCACCGCAAAGAATTTCGTATCATTGAACAACGCATAAATGCTCGACTGATCGATAAACGACGTTAAATCACCGCCCCACAAGGCCGAATACATGGCCTGCGGTTTCGCCTGCAAAATTTTAGTGATGACTTCGGTGTAATCGGGCTGGAACAGCTTCGGCCATGCCTCGGCGACGATTTCCACCTCGGGATTAAAGTGCTTCAGAAATTCGACAAAATCCGCCGTGGCATCGCGGCCGTAAGCATAGTCGGGCGAGCAGGTTACCCAACGTTTCAAGCCCTTTGCCTTGGCAATCGCCGCGGCATAAGCGCCACCGACGATGGAGTCGTGTACGCCTTGGCGCCCTGAGCGAAAGGCATTTGGAATGCGAATTTTCGGATCCGCGCTAAGCGCCGAGGTTTCGGAAAGATTATGGATGCACAGCACGCCCAAATCGCGCGCGACTTCGTGTACCGCAAATGCCCCGGCGGACGATTCGCAGTCGAAAATAATGTCGCAGCCTTCACTGGTGACAAACTCGCGGGCGATACGCGCTGACTCTTCCGCCTTGCCTTTGGAATCGCGAATCACCATCTCGATCTTGCGGCCACCGAGGCCGCCGGCGGCGTTGAATTTTTCGACTTCCATCGTCACCGCATTGCGTGCCGAGGTGCCGAGTTGCGCGACGCGGCCGGAGAGGATTGTCCCCATGCCGACCTTGATCGGCTTATTCTGCGCGCGGCTAATCATCGGAAAACCCAACGCCGCGGCGCCGCCGATGGCGGCGGCGGACTGCAACACACGCCGACGATTTTTATTGATTTTCAAATGTTGTTTCGCCATAGTTTTTCTCCTAAACCCTACAGATAAATTTTCGGCGCGTGCTGTTCACGTCTGCCGCGACCCCTTACGTTTCGCAATTCGGTGGAACGCATGGCGCTACTAACGCCCAACCAACTTGCTGGGTCGACCGCCGGCAACAATGTTTTCGTCGCAGCAGATTTACCCATGATTTCTTCACCCTAGAACGCGAGCGAGTTTACCACGAACACCGCGCCGATGAACGTCTTGGAGCAGATCGGTTGGCGCGAATCGAGCATGGCCTGGGACCCAATATCAAATGGCTTCCCCAGGGCCATGCGCCTCCCAGGCCATTAACCTAAGCGAATGGTGGCGACTGTGGAATGTGGTACGATTGCCGTGAAGTAACAGGTTAGTAAACCAAAATCGAAAACCGGACGTTGGGACGTACAGTGTAGGGTAACGCCAACAGGTGTTTCCGAGCATCTTAACGATCCCGATCCACAAGGAGATA
>JANNMV010000227.1:0-2182 GCA_031398205.1 Pseudomonadota bacterium
GTGGGCACCAGCGGCGGCATATGGGGTTTGGAGCGCGGCTATTGCATGATGATCGGCGGTGACAAAAACACGGCCGAGCGGCTTGATCCGATTTTCGCGACGCTCGCGCCCGGCCTCGGGGAAATTGAGCGCACGCCCGATCGCGACGGTCACGATGCCCGCGCCGAGCAAGGCTATCTTTATTGCGGCCCGGCTGGCGCCGGCCATTTCGTGAAGATGATTCACAACGGTATTGAATACGGCATGATGCAGGCCATGGCCGAAGGCTTCGACATCATGCGCAGCGTGGCGAAAGAAAGTATTCCCGCTAATCGGCGCTACGAATTAAATCTCGCGGATATTGCGGAAGTGTGGCGGCGCGGCAGTGTGGTTTCTTCGTGGTTACTGGATCTGACCGCTGCGGCATTGGCGAAGGATGCAAGCCTGGCGCAGTATTCGGGCGTTGTGCAAGATTCAGGCGAGGGTCGTTGGACGGTGCAAGCAGCAATCGAAGAAGCGGTGCCGGCGGAAGTGTTGACCGCTGCGTTGTACGCGCGCTTTCGTTCGCGGCAGGAGCATACCTACGCGGAAAAAGTTCTTTCCGCCATGCGTTTCATGTTCGGCGGCCACCGCGAGCCGCCGGCAAAATGAGTGACTCGGAGCGCACTAGAGTCGTCGCACTTTGCGGCGGCGTCGGCGGCGCTAAGTTAGCCTATGGATTATCGCGGGTGCTGCCGCCCGAGGAACTTTGCATCGTTGTCAATACCGGCGATGACTTCGAACATTTCGGGCTACATATCAGCCCCGACATCGATACTGTCACTTACACCCTCGCCGACATCGCGCACGAAGGCCAAGGTTGGGGACGCGCCGACGAGCAATGGACCGTCATGCAAGAGTTAGAACACCTTGGCGGCGAGAGTTGGTTCAAGCTTGGCGATCGCGATATCGCATTGCATCTGCTGCGCACACAAATGCTGCGCGCCGGCAAAACGCTCACCGAGGCAACCGCGCATTTGACGGCAAGGTTCGGTTTGCGTCATGCCGTTTTACCGATGAGTAATGAGCCAGTACAAACGTTCGTGGAAACTGACGAAGGCGATCTCGCGTTTCAGGATTATTTTGTCAGGCGACGCTGTGAACCCAAAGTACGCGCGTTGCGCTATACCGGCGCCGATCAGGCGCAGATTCCAATCGAAGTCGCGCGTGCGCTAGATGATAAAAATTTGCGTGGCGTGATCGTCTGTCCGTCCAATCCCTATTTGAGCATTGCTCCCATTCTCGCCGTGGCCGGCATGCGTGAACGATTGCGTGACGTATCCGCACCGGTATTGGCCGTGTCGCCTATCATCGGCGGCCGCGCCCTCAAAGGCCCGGCTGCAAAAATGATGGGCGAACTCGGCGCCGATGGTGGCGCACTTAGCATCGCGCGCATGTATGGCGATTTCATCGATACGCTGATGGTCGATACTCAGGATGCCGCACTTGAAAGTGCACGCAGCGCCAACGATCCGCATTTGTTAATCGGCGATATTGTGATGGCCTCGCGTGAAGCGCGCGTTGATTTGGCGCGTAGCTGTATTGCGCATCTCGATGAAATGCGCCAAAGCCAATAGAATGACCTATTTTCAACGGAGGATCTGATGAATGCACAAGATGAAGTAAGCAAACTTGAAGAACGCCGCTGCGCGGCAATGACCGGTAGCGACCTCACCACGCTGGACAGTTTATTGGCTGACACGCTAACTTACACACACTCAAGCGCCGTGGTCGACGATAAGGCGAGCTATATCGAATCCATTCGTTCCGGCAGAGTGAAATATCTCAAAGTCGAACGCTTCGATACCCTCT
The DNA here is from genome assembly GCA_031398205.1 of Pseudomonadota bacterium. Classification (GTDB taxonomy): domain Bacteria; phylum Pseudomonadota; class Gammaproteobacteria; order Burkholderiales; family JALYOK01; genus JALYOK01. Next base: position 1,831 of record JANNMV010000227.1, read on the forward strand.
CACAGGTTTACGGCGATACCGTCATCACCACGGGACGCGCACGTATTGACGTGAAGGTAAGCGACGTAGAGAGAAATCTGAATATGCGTTACGCGAACGTGTGGATCAAAACACCGCAGGGTTGGCAGTTTGCGCTGTGGCAATCCACACCCATACCAAAAACTTAGGGTCACTGGGTGTGCCTAAGACTACAATTCGAATCAGTAGTGACATCCAAAATTTCCCGTTTAATCAGCTAGTATAACGATTCATTAATATACTTACTAATTATTAGACCAACGCCAGATCGAACTTCTTCCATCGGAAAACCACTGGGTTGAGATTCATCTCCCGTACGCCTTGCAAGATACGT
>JANNMV010000240.1:0-2716 GCA_031398205.1 Pseudomonadota bacterium
TGCACGCCGAAGCCCCAATGGCGGTCGAATACATAGTCGAACGCCAGGATGAGATTGTGGTTAATGGTTTCCAGTTCGTCGTGCCCGTCCGGCTCGCCTTGCGCCGCGGCCTTATTCTTGCCCGCGCGCCGTTCATCGAGATCGACGAATTCGTAACGCAAATTGACGCTGAGCCCTGGATCCGGCGCGTCGAAGTGAACTTCACTGTTGGTATTAATGGAACAATAAGCACTACCGCAATTGGCGGATACGCACGTCGCCGCGAGCAGAAAAATACTGAGTAGGCTAAAACGGGCTGTCATCCCCATGTATTCCCCCCCTTTTATAAAAATGCAATGCCATTAAACTTTGGGCTTGTTGCTTTTCGCAATCATGGGACCACCCGCTTGTTTCCACGCGCCGAAGCCGCCTTCGATGTGTGCAACGTTTTCTAAGCCCATGTCCTGGGCTAATTTTGTCGCCAGCGCCGAGCGCCATCCGGCGGCGCAGTAGAACACGAATTGTTTCTGCTCAGCGAAGATCGGCTTGTGATAAGGGCTGTCGGGATCGATCCAGAATTCCAACATACCACGGGGCGCGTGATACGATCCGGGCACCGATCCCTCGCGCTCCAATTCGCGAATGTCACGAACATCGACGAACACTACATTCGGATCGCTCGCTAGCTTAATCGCGTCCACCGTCGACAACGTCGTGACCTCGGCATAGGCCGTGTCCACCATTTCTTTATAACCACGCTTCATAACCCTTGTCCTCAACAAAGAAATAATTGATTGGCAAAATCGAGTATCGCGTTCGGCCCGACATAGGCACTGAACGCAAAGTACATCGCCACCGCAAGCATCGCCAAGAGCAAGAACTGGAGCGGCTTCCAGGACGATGGCGTCATGCTCATGCGGCGCTTTCGCGCATCCGCAAACGTTCCACTGGGCGCTCGTCGATCGGCCAATTCGCCAGCGCCGCCAGGATACTCAGGGCAACGGAAATGATCCAGACCAGTTGATAGGAGCCGGTCTTATCGAACAAATAACCGCCGAGCCAGGCGCCGCCAAAGCTGCCAAGCTGGTGACTCAGGAATACAAATCCCGACAACATCGACAAATATTTCACGCCGAAAATTTGCGCCACCACGGCGCTGGTCAGCGGCACCGTGCCCAGCCATCGCAGGCCGATGGTTGCCGCGAATAAATACACCGACAGGGGCGAAATCGGCGTGAGCAGGAAAATCGTAATCACCACGCCGCGCAAAAGATAGATCAGCGTCAACAGATTTTTCTTAGTGTAATGGGCGCCCATGCTGCCCCAGGAATAACTACCGATGACGTTGAAAAGACCGATCAGCGCCAGCGCAATCATGCCGTTTTTCGCCGTGAGGCCTTTGTCCACAATATACGACGGCAGATGCACACCGATGAACACCACTTGAAATCCGCACACAAAATAACCGAGCGTCAGCAACTTAAAACCATTGTGGGCGAACGCTTCGCGAAGTGCTTGCATGATCGATTGTTTCGCAACGGCCGACTCGGTACTGGGCTGATGATACTCGGCCAGCCCGCGGGCGAGTGGCAACATCAGCGCCGCCATCGCCGCCAAAATCAACAATGCGCTGGCCCAACCCCAGCCGGCAAGCAAGCTATGGGTGGTCGGCACCATGACGAATTGACCAAAGGAACCGGCCGCGCCGACAATCCCCAACGCTTTCGAGCGAAATGCGGGTATGACCGCGCGACCCACTACGCCAAAAACGATGCTGAAGGTCGTGCCGCTCAAACCCAAGCCGATTAACACGCCGGCGGACAGACTCAATCCAAAGGCACTTTCTGCGACGGACATGAACAGCAGTCCCGACACATACAACACGGTGCCCACCAGCAACACGCGGCCGGCGCCGAAACGATCGGCGATCATGCCGACGACGGGTTGCGCCAATCCCCACACCAAATTTTGTATGCCTAACGCAAAAGCAAAATTCTGACGAGTGAGTCCAAGGTCGGTCGTCATCGGTTGCAAAAATAATCCGAAACCGTGACGCAGGCCCATCGAAAGTGCGACGATCAGGCCGCCGCAGATAAGCACAATCGCAGGGCTACGCCAGTCGAGTTTCGCGAGAGATCGGGGCGGGGTCACGCAAGTCCTTGAGGAACCATTACTGTAATCAATATTATCCACGAATTAGGCGGTGATCGTTTGACGGTCATCGCGTCAATCACGGCAGAATAAGATCCCTGGCGAAATACAACGCGTCCGGCAAGGGATTATCGTAATAGGGTTCAATTGAAACAAATCCGAGCGAGCGATACAAAGCTTGCGCGCCTTGCATGCTATCGAGCGTATCCAACACCACGCGCCGATAACCCAACTCGCGCGCACGCTCGACGATGCACTGCGCCAAGGCGCGGCCAATGCCAAGATGGCGATACGCCGGTTGAATATATAGCCGCTTCATTTCGGCATCCGTCGCTGACCATCGGCGCAACGCAACGCAGCCGACCGCGTGTTGATCGTTGATCGCCAATAGCAGTGCCCCATCCGGTGGCGCATATTTTCCTGGCAATTCCTCTAGTTCTGCGGCGAAGTTTTGAAAACACAAATCGATGTTGAGTTCTTTCGCGTACTCGAGAAATAGATTGCGAGCGATTTTAATTTGCTCGCCGGAGTTCGCCACAACAATCGTCATCGGTTACCTTTCACCCTCGCTCTCGACCTTAAAAGG
>JANNMV010000307.1:0-7679 GCA_031398205.1 Pseudomonadota bacterium
GCAATGGCCGCCACAGGCGCTGTGCCACCGGCTGAACCGGCGCTACCGCTTGGTACCGGAACCGTATTCGCACTGCCAGATTGCGTTACGACCGTCGGAGCCGACGGCGGCATATGCTGTTTCTGCCAGGCAGTCCAAAGCAAGAAACTGGAAAAGAAAAAAACAAATAGGGCGACAAGGCGTTGGGTTTCCATATTTCTCGACAACTTAGGGGACGGGGTCAAAACCACCGGGATGCCACGGGTGGCAACGGGTGATGCGTTTTAGGGTCAGCCACGAACCTCTCGCAGCACCATGGCGCAACAGGGCTTCGGTGGCATAGTCGGAACAAGTGGGAAAAAAGCGACAGTTACGCCCTAAGAATGGGCTTATGGCCAGGCGATACATCGTCAACAACCGCAACAAAATTCGCGCCATCAAAAAACTCGACTCAGCAGCTTATCCAGTTCGCGGCTAACTCGCGGAAAATCGCGTCGATCATGCTTGCGGCGAACGCGGATCACCACGTCCTGACCCAGCAATAGCTGGCGGTGCGCTTGATACCAAGCGCGCAGCATCCGCTTCACATAGTTGCGCGCTACCGACGACGGACAAATACGTTTACTGACGCTCACGCCGAAACTACTGGCTGGCTGATCGGTGTTCGCAAGGTAAAGCTGTAAAAAGTGGCCGCTGTAAGACTTGCGTTGTACGAACACGCGGTCGAACCAACCGCGCGCGGCCTGCTTTCGGCGTGTTTTACCCGGCGCCGTCAAACAGCGAGGCGGGTGCGGCCACGGGCGCGGCGCGCATTAATGACTGCGCGGCCGCCCTTTGTTTTCATGCGAACCAAAAAGCCATGGGTACGGCTACGCTTAGTAACTGAAGGTTGATAGGTACGTTTCATAGTGATTTCTATTTAGCAAACCTTAAATTACAAAGGTTATCGACCTCCGTGTCAAGTGGTGGCGTGGATACTCGATCTATGGGGCCTGTGGATAAGTTGCGTTCGCGCGCGTAGAATGTGCTTTGCGTGGGCTCCAGCCCGGCCGCATGAATAACTATAATTTCCAATTAAATCAACTTGTTGAAAATGATCGATCCGTTCTGGCAGCAATGCCTGACCCATCTTCACGGTGAGCTTTCCCAGGGACAGTTTAACAACTGGATTAAGCCGCTCAATGTCGCCCTTGAGGACGGTCAAATATTGCTGCTCGCGCCCAACAGCTTCGTTTTGCAATGGGTGCGCGACCGTTTTTTGAAACGTTTCGAAGACCTGGCGGAACACTATTTTGGCCAGCCGATGCGCTTCGTTTTGACGGTTCGCGAGGAAACGCAAAACGCGCACGCCGCACCGATCGAAGCGCCCGCGAAGCCGTCGGGCTCGATTTCGCCGCGTATTGTCACCGGCGCCGATGACAATAACCGCATTAACCAAAGCTTCACGTTCGATAACTTCGTCGCCGGCAAGGCCAATCAACTGGCGCGGGCGGCAGCGCAGCAAGTGGCGGAACATCTGGGCACCGCCTACAACCCATTGTTCATTTATGGTGGCGTCGGCCTTGGCAAGACACACTTGATTCACGCAATTGGCAACGCGGCGTTACAACGCATGCCGAATGCGAAAGTCCAATACGTCACCTCGCAAGATTACGTCACCGACGTGGTGCGTGCCTACCAGCACAAATCCTTCGATAGTTTTAAACGCCGCTATCACACCTTGGACCTCTTGCTGATCGATGATATTCAATTCATCGGCGGCAAATCTCGGTCCCAGGAAGAATTCTTTTTTGCGTTTAACGCCCTGATCGAAGCGCACAAACAAGTCATCATCACCTGCGATCGTTTCCCGAAAGAGTTAGCGGACGTCGAAGATCGCCTGGTCTCGCGATTCGGCTGGGGCTTAACGGTCGCTATCGAGCCGCCGGAATTGGAAATGCGCGTCGCCATACTGATCAACAAAGCCGCTGCAGACGATGTGGTTCTCGACGAAAGCATCGCTTTTTTCATCGCTAAACACATCCGCTCCAATGTGCGCGAGTTGGAGGGGGCGTTGAAGCGCGTCTTCGCTTACGTACGCTTCACCAGCACCCCCCTGTCCTTGGCGGCCACTAAGGAAGCATTGAAAGATTTGTTGGTCATCCAGAATCGCCAAGTATCCATTGAAAATATTCAGAAAACCGTCGCCGACTACTACAAAATAAAAGTCGCTGAAATGTATTCAAAGAAACGCAATCGCGCGATCGCCAGGCCACGCCAGGTCGCCATGGCCTTGGCAAAGGAGTTCACCCAGCTATCGCTACCGGATATCGGCGAAGCCTTTGGCGGACGCGATCACACCACGGTACTGCATGCTTGCCGCAAAATCGAAGAACTGAAAGAAAGCGACGGCGGCATTAATCGCGACCTAATTATGTTGCAGCAAGTACTAAAGGGATAAGTCGCCCGAGAGTTGGGTATAATACTTGGTTAATGTTCCACAAAAACACGGTTGCCAAAACAATCCACAACTCATTCAGCGACAACCGTTGCTTTATACCGAACAAATTTTTCCGCTAACACTTTGTTGCCACTAACAAATAGTGAGTTATGCCAACAAAGCACTCACTCTAATAAGTATTAATCAATAATATCTTTAAAGATTATGATTACTATTAAAACCTCTCGAAACGCGTTGTTGATCCCACTGCAGAAAGTTGCGGGTATCGTTGAGCGCCGTCATACGTTGCCGATCCTCTCCAATGTCCTGATCGAAGGCCAAACCGGAACGGCTAGCCTCACGGCGACCGATCTGGAAGTGCAAATACGCACCGATGCCGACGTGCAAATCAAAGACCCGACTCAAAGCATTACCATCGCGGCGAAAAAACTATTGGATATTCTGCGCTCACTACCGGATGACGCCGATATCGTCCTCGATGGCAAAGAAAGCCGCTTGACGCTGAAGGCCGGCAAGTCGCGCTTTTCCTTGCAGACACTACCCGCGGCGGATTTTCCCAAGCTGGCCGAAAGCGGCGAGGTGGTCACCAGTTTCAGCCTGAATCGCAAGACCTTTAAGGCGCAGCTTGAAAAAGTGCAATACGCCATGGCCAATCAGGACATCCGTTATTACCTGAACGGGATGCTGATTTCGGTCGCGGCCGGTAAGGTTACCGCCGTTGCCACCGATGGCCATCGCTTGAGTTTCGCCGAGAGTAGCATGGATGGCGGCGACGCTAAGGCGGAAGCGATCCTGCCGCGTAAAACCGTCGCCGAGCTAATCAAATTACTCGACGACGGCGCAACCGATAGCAACGTCAACGTGACCTTAAAGACCAATCAGGTACGCTTCGATTTGGGCAATACCGTGCTGTCGTCCAAGCTCATCGACGGCAAGTTTCCCGACTACACCAAGGTTATTCCATCCGGTTACAGCAAACACATTACGCTCAATCGTATCCAGTTGCAGCAAGCGCTTAACCGCGCAGCGATTTTGTCGAACGAAAAGATTCGCGGTGTTCGCGTGGTTCTGACCAAAGACACCATGAACATCATTTGCAGCAACAACGAGCAAGAGGAAGCGCAAGAAGAACTGGCGATTTCCTACGACGGCGAACCGTTGGACGTCGGATTCAATGTCACCTATTTGCTCGACGTGTTGAATCATACCGACGTGGCGGAAATTGTCTGGTCATTCGGCGATGCGAATTCCAGCTCGGTGGTGACAGTACCTGGCGACGAGCAATTTAAGTACGTTGTCATGCCGATGCGGATCTAAGTATTTGAACAAGTTAATTTAGGAAAACCAACGCGTGACCGAAAGTACAACGCCGAGCGACGGCGCAGCAGAAGACGACTACACTTCCGACAATATCAAGATCCTAAAAGGCCTCGAGGCGGTGCGCAAGCGCCCCGGCATGTACATCGGCGACACCAGCGATGGCTCCGGATTGCACCACATGGTGTTTGAAGTGGTCGACAACGCTATCGACGAAGCGCTGGCAGGTCACTGCAACGACATCCGAATTGTCATCCACACGGACAATTCCATCAGCGTAATGGACAACGGCCGTGGCATTCCGACCGACATCAAAGAAGACGATGAATTCAAGCGCTCGGCTGCGGAAATCGTCATGACGGAATTACACGCCGGCGGCAAGTTCGACTCAAACTCCTACAAAGTATCGGGCGGTTTGCATGGTGTCGGCGTGTCGGTGGTGAACGCCCTGTCCGATTGGCTCAAGCTGCGAATTTCGCGCAACGGTAAAATCCATCAAATGGAGTTTCGCGGAGGATTCGCTGTTGCGCCATTAGTCGTTATCGGAAAAACCGAGAAGCGCGGGACAGAAGTACATTTCATGCCCGCCGTTGAGACCTTCATCCATGTCGAATTTCATTGGGAAATTCTCGCCAAGCGGCTGCGCGAATTGTCCTTCCTGAACAACGGCGTCAAGATCGAATTGGTCGACCAGCGAGACGGCAAGAGCGAGAATTTCGCCTACGCCGGCGGCATTAAGGGTTTTGTGGAGTACGTGAACCGCGCCAAGACCGTATTGCATCCCAAAGTATTTCACGCCATCGGCGAAAAAGACGGCATGACGGTCGAGGTGGCGATGCAGTGGAACGACTCCTATACCGAATCGTTGCAATGCTTCACCAACAATATTCCGCAGCGCGACGGCGGCACGCATCTCACCGGTTTGCGCCAAGCATTGACGCGCACGCTGAATAATTACATTGACAAAGAAGAGCTGGCGAAAAAAGCTAAAGTCGAAACCTCCGGCGACGATATGCGCGAAGGTTTGACCTGCGTGCTTTCCGTCAAAGTGCCGGAACCAAAATTCTCGTCGCAAACTAAAGACAAACTTGTCTCCAGCGAAGTGCAGCCCATCGTGCAGGAAGTCGTATCCAGCAAGCTCATGGAGTTCCTGCTGGAAAATCCGGCGGATGCGAAGATTATCTGCAACAAGATTATCGACGCCGCCCGCGCCCGCGAAGCGGCGCGCAAAGCGCGCGAGATGACGCGGCGCAAAGGCGTGCTCGACGGCATGGGCTTGCCCGGCAAGCTCGCCGATTGCCAAGAAAAAGATCCAGCAAAATGCGAGCTTTATCTAGTCGAGGGCGATTCCGCCGGCGGCTCGGCGAAGCAAGGCCGTGATCGAAAAAATCAAGCCGTGCTACCGCTCAAAGGCAAGATACTAAACGTCGAACGCGCGCGTTTCGACAAGGTGATTTCGTCGCAAGAAATTGCCACCCTAATCACCGCCCTCGGCACCAGCATCGGCAAAGATGAATACGCGCCGGATAAGCTGCGCTATCACCGCATCATCATCATGACTGACGCCGACGTCGATGGCTCGCATATTCGCACGCTGTTGCTGACGTTTTTCTATCGCCAAATGCCCGAACTGGTCGAGCGCGGCCACATCTACATCGCCCAACCGCCGCTGTACAAAGTCAAACACGGCAAAGACGAGCGCTATCTCAAAGACGATCAAGAGTTAAAACAGCATCTGCTCAAGCTCGCGTTGAAAGATGCCGAGTTGATCACCGCCAAAGGCGAAGAGCCGATGCAACGCGATGCCTTCGAAAAAATCGCGCGCGAATACTTGTTGGGCGAAGCAGTCATCGATCGCCTCTCGCGCATTATCGAAGGTCAAGTGCTGCACGCACTGTTGATAGCGCCGGAAATCGATCTTTCCAGCGAAGCGGGCGCGCAATCCACCGCACAACGTATCACTCAGGCGATCGGTGGAACGGAAATGAAAATCACCGTCGAGCGCGACGAACGCTTCGAGGCCTATCGACTCAATATTTTGCGCATGAGCCACGGCAATGCGTACACCACGTATCTGGATCAAGACTTTGTTGAAAGCGGCGACTACATCCAGATCAAAAAAACCGCCGAAGTGCTGATCGGACTGATCCGCGGAGGCGCTGCCATCAAGCGCGGCGATCACGAGTTGCCCGTGGTGTCATTCAAACAAGCGCTAGACTGGCTTCTTGAAGAAGCGCGCAAAGGCCTTACGGTGCAGCGCTACAAAGGCCTGGGCGAAATGAATCCGACGCAGTTATGGGAAACCACCCTCGATCCGAGCACGCGCCGCTTACTCAAAGTTCAGATTGAAGACGCCATTGCCGCCGATGAAATCTTCATCACCCTGATGGGCGATGAAGTCGAAGCGCGCCGCAACTTTATTGAGCGCAACGCACTCGGCGTGCGCAATTTAGACGTCTAACGCGTAGGGTGCATTCATGCACCACAGATGTAAGGTGCATGAATGCACCCTACGCCGAGAACCGCATTGCCCTAGGCCACCCGTGGATACTGCCTTCCAGAGCATGCTCTGCCGGGAGGCAAGCGGCGCGCGGTTCGTGGCAGCATCGCGAGAGTCATATAAACTCGCGTTGTTTAAGTCGGCATTCCATAATGTGCGATGGCGGAAAATAACCTAACGCAACAACAATACTCTGCCCTTTACCCATGGCTACGCCTTGCAGTAGCGCTGGTGCTTTCCACTATCGGCGGCGTCGGTATGTGGTCCGTGGTCGTGGTGTTACCCAATGTGCAGGCAGAATTCGGCATCGCGCGGGGCGCAGCATCCTTTCCCTACACGATAACGATGATCTGTTTCGGCATCGCCAGTATTTTCATGGGCCGCCTAGCCGATCGTGTCGGTATTTTCATGCCCGTCGCCATCGGCGCCGTTTTGCTTTCGCTGGGTTTTCTCAGCGCCGGTCACGCCGCGACTATCGGCCAGTTCACACTGTTGCAAGGCTTGTTAATCGGCGTCGGCAGCTCGGTGACTTTCGCGCCCTTGCTTGCCGACACCTCGCTTTGGTTCAGCAAAAATCGCGGACTCGCGGTCGGCATTATTGCCAGCGGAAACTATTTAGCCGGCACCATCTGGCCACCGGTTCTCACCCATTTTATTCAGGCCGCCGGTTGGCGCGAGACCTATGCCGGTGTCGCCTGGTTTTGTTTGCTAACCATGTTGCCGCTTGCACTGCTGTTGCGCCGCCGCGCGCCGAGCCTTTTTACCGCCACGGACACGGCGCGACGCGAAGCAACCCAGCAGCGCCCGCTTGGGTTATCTGCGAATGCGTTGCAAGTCATACTGATCGTTGCCGGGTTGTCGTGCTGCGTTGCGATGTCCATGCCACAAGTTCATATCATCGCCTACTGCGGCGATCTCGGCTTCGGCCCGGCGCGCGGCGCGCAGATGCTCGCGCTGATGCTTGCCTGCGGCATCGTCAGTCGCTTGAGTTTCGGCTGGATCTCCGATCGCATCGGCGGCCTGCGAACGCTGCTACTCGGCTCCAGCTTGCAAGCCCTCGCGCTGTTATTGTTCGTGCCGTTCGACGGACTGGTTTCGCTGTATTTGCTGTCGGCGTTATTCGGCTTGTTCCAAGGCGGCATTGTGCCCGCCTACGCGATCATCGTGCGCGAATTTTTCCCCGCGAGAGAAGCCGGCGCGCGCGTCAGCATGGTAATGACTGCCACTATGTTTGGCATGGCGCTGGGCGGTTGGATGTCCGGCGTGATTTTCGATTGGCTCGGCTCTTACCGCGCGGCGTTTATCAACGGCGTGGCGTGGAATTTGCTGAACGTCGCGATCGCGCTGTGGTTATTACGGCGCTACCGCGCAGCCAAACTGAACTTGGGAAAACGCTCGGCGTAACGCAACACGTAGCCGAGCAAGCCGATGAAACACGCCAGC
>JANNMV010000342.1:0-3054 GCA_031398205.1 Pseudomonadota bacterium
TCTTCAAGAAGCGCCTTGATCTCGGCGCCGCTCAACGCATTCACTTCCGTGAACGGATAGGTGATAGCGGTTTGCGCCATTAAGTCTTCACGGGTGATGGTCGATCCGGGCAACAGCGCGGTGCCCCAGCGAAAACCGGCGGAGAACGCGATCTCGGCATCCATGACTTTGAGCATGGCGTCCAAGATCAATTGGTCAAAACTGCCGTTGAAGTTACCGCGCCGATAGAGCAACGTTTCGGTGGTCGCGAGTTCGTGCTGCAAGGCCGGCAGAAAGGGTTCGCGATGACGCTGAATCAGCGCATCCATTTCGGCATCGGCGGCAATGAGATTGGCGAAGACGGGAATAAGGCGATAACGATAACCCGCCACACGCCCAGCTTTAACGTCGAGATCCATTACGCCAAGAAATTTTCCATTGGAACCGCCGTTGGTCACGAGGGTTTTTCCCGAGCGATTGGCGACGATGATTGGCTCCGGTGTTGCGTCATGGGTGTGGCCGCCAAAGATGACGTCGATGCCGCTAACCCGCGACGCGAGTTTGAGGTCCACGTCCATGCCATTGTGCGACAGCAATACCACGACGCCTACACCTTGCGCGCGCAATGCATCGACGCTGTTTTGTAGTGATTCCTCTTGGATGCCGAAGCCCCACTGCGGGACTTTGTAGGCCGGGTTGGCGATCGGCGTGTAGGGAAACGCTTGGCCAATCACGGCGACGCGAACGCCATTCACCTCGCGGACGCTATGGGCCTTGAAGACCGCATCGCCGAAGTCGCGGGTGCTGATATTTTGTGCCAGGAAATCGATCTTGCCACGAAAATCATTTTCGACAATTTCCATCACGCGATCGGCGCCGAGGGTGAATTCCCAATGGCCGGTCATCACATCGACGCCGAGCAGTTTCGATGCATCGACCATGTCTTGACCATTTGTCCACAACGCTGTCGCCGAACCTTGCCAGGAATCGCCGCCATCGAGCAGCAATGCGCCTGGACGCTCGGCACGCAGTTGTTTGACCAATGTCGCGAGATGGGCGAAGCCGCCGACCTTGCCGTATGTGCGCGCGGCGGCGACGAAATCCAGATGCGTGAAAGCATGGGCGGCGCGCGAGCCGGGCGCGATGCCGTAGTGTTTCAGCATCGCGTCGCCGACGATATGCGGCGGCTGGCCGCGGTGGGCGCCGAGCCCTAAGTTGATGTTGGGTTCGCGATAATGTCCGGGCAATAATTGGGCGTGGCAGTCGGTAAGATGCAGCAGGGAGACGTTACCGAAACGCGGCAATTCGTAAGGGTTGGCTTCGGCGCGACCATCCAGCGCAAAGCCCGCGGCGCTCGCGGCCCCCAGGGTATGCAAAAACTCGCGTCGCGTCATACCCATTGCGTCTTACTTCCGATAGACCGATGCTTTGAGAGGCAGGCCGTTACTCAAATAGGAATGAAAGTATTCCAAATTGTTGAAGTCCTCGCCACCTTGCTCTAACGGCACGGCGCGAATTTGCTCAAGGCAGCGTTTGTAACGCGCTTGGATAGTATTCAAGTTATCGCCGCCGCGAAACACCGGCCAATGGGTCGCTTGGCCGACGGTGGGCGAGAGAATTTCCGTGCGCAAAATGTTTCCCGCATTCTGCATATGGCACGAGGCGCAGGCAAAATTCAACTGGCCGCGGCGCGTGTAGAAGAACTGCTTTCCGGCTTCAAATTTTTTCAGTGCGGCGGCACTATCGACCTTGATGTTCATTTTCATACCGTCCGACAAAGTGCGCGCGTAGGACATCAGCACGCCCATGGTTTTCATGTCGGAAATCTTCAGCGCTGTCTCGCCATTGGCAAGCAAACACTGATTGATCGCCATCTCGAAGTTGACGATCTTGCCGAGCTTGGCGTCGTATTGCGGATAGTCGCCCGCAACCATTTTCCCGCCGTTGGGAAAACAGTCCGCGTAGGTTTTGCCGTTTTTGAATGGTTTCTCCCACATCTCTTTGCCGGCGTCGATCACCGGCGCGAACGGCGGCCATTCCATAATGCTGTCGTATTGCTGCCTGGCATCCTCGCTCAGCATGAGCGCGCCAAACACATAGTCGCCAAGCGGCCGCTCGGGAAATTTCTTTTGATAAAGTTCGACAAACGCCAGGCGATCTTGCTCGGGATCGGTCTGGGCATTCAGTGCGACAGAGCCGAAGGCAATCGCCGCCAATGAAATCAAAGCAGCCCAGCGCAGCACAAACTTCCGTGACATGGGGCTAACTCGGCTTCGCTTCGAGCTTGATTTTATCGGTGCGTTGATCGCCTTTGTTGTCGACCCAGGTCACGACCAACTCGTCGCCAACCTTCGCCCCCTTAACTTTGAAACCAAGGAAAGGGTTCTTTGAGATGGACGATCCGAACTGGCTGTCGACGACGATCTTGCCGTTTAGCGTAATGGTAACTTGTTGAATGTAATGCGGCGCAGACGCCATGACCCATTCGCCTTCATCGTTTTTCTTGCGTCCCGTATCCATGGGATGATTCATCAGAATTTTGATGTCCGCCATGTCGCCCGCGACTTGTGCGCGGATTTTCATCGGATCAGCCATGCTATGTTTTCTCCAAAATATAGTTCGCGCGGATAGCGTTCGTCCTACCCTCACCCTGCGCCCTCTCCCCGAGGGAGAGGGGGTAGCTTCCCTTCTCACTCGGGGAGAAGGGCGGGGACGGGGTAGCCCAGGGCCATGAGAGGCGGCATATCATATGGCGATACGCCACGGTTAACCGCAACCGCCGATAGTGACTTTGACTTCCTTGGTCGCGGTGTAGTTTTTTCCGTCTGCCTGCACTACGACGCGGATGTTGCCCGTGTCACCCATTTTGATGCGGGTAGAAATGTAAGGTTCGACGCCTTCGGCGATGGCAAATTGCGCGATCAAGGGCTGCGGATTTTTGTCCGCGAAAAGATAAATCATTTGCGTACCGGGAATCTTGGAATGCACTTCTACCGGGACCACGGCGCTGTTCTCCGCGATATCCGGCGCTTTTATGATGATGTCCTTGCTCTCGCCGGCGTTTTGCACGCCAGC
>JANNMV010000348.1:0-4051 GCA_031398205.1 Pseudomonadota bacterium
CTCCTCAGCGTGGGATTTCCAGTCGGCGCCAATTTTCAGGAAGCGAATCAACGGCGCCATGGTCAAGCCTTGAACCACCAGCGTGGCGACAATGACGCAAAAAGTCAGAAAAATGATCAGGTCGCGATAGGGAAATTCGGCCGGGAGCGCCAGCGCGGCGGCGAGTGAAACGATACCGCGCATGCCGCACCAGCCGATCAAAGTGACCATCTGCCAACCGGGTTTTGGCTCCGCACCGCGAATGCGCGAACTCAGCCAACGTGGGATGTAGGCCGAGGGGAAAACCCACGCCAGGCGTACCGCCATGGCGACCAAGCTCAACACCAGGCCCCAGCCGAGCAATTGCGTTAACGAGCGATTGCCCAATGCCAGCAAAATTTCCGGAAGCTGCAAGCCGATCAATATAAAGATCAGGCAATTCATGACGAACACCACCAATTGCCACACCGATCGGCCGAGCAAACGAGTTTGCGGTGAGAACACTTCCGGCGCATGGCGTGCACGCAACAACCCGGCGGCCACCACGGCAAGCACACCGGAGACATGAATGGTCTCGGCAAACAAATACGCGGTGTAGGGAAGGGTGAGCGAAAGCATGATCTCGATCAAAGGATCGTGTAAGTGCTGGTGCAGTAAAACATAGGCGTAACCGATCATCATGCCAACCAGCACGCCGCCCACGGCGACCAGAACAAATTGGCCGCTTGCGCCGGCAATCGAAAAGGTTCCGCTGAGCGCGGCGGCGACGGCAAATTTATATAGCACCAGCCCGGTCGCGTCATTTACCAGGCTTTCGCCTTCGAGGATGGTGACGGTGCGGCGTGACAGCTTCATCGTCCCGAGGATCGCAGTCGCGGCGACCGCGTCCGGCGGGGAAATAATGGCGCCAAAGGCAAAGGCGGCGGCCCATGGCATGTCCGGCGCCAGCCATTTCAATGCGAGGCCAACAATCAAGGTTGTCGCAATCACCAGGCCGATTGCCAAGAATGAGATGGGAAGAAGCGCGCGTGAGAAATCACGCCACGATGTCATTAGCGCGGCGGGGTAAAGGATCGGCGGTAGAAAAAGAACCAGGATCAAATTCGGATCGAGCGTGAGCTTTGGCAGGTGCGGTATCAGACTTAACGCAATGCCACCCAACGTGAGCACGATCGGGTATGGAATATGCCACCGGCGTGCCAGCCAAGTGAGTCCGACGGCGCACAGCAACAGTGCAACAATGAGTTCAATGAACAGCATCTTGTCCCTTCTCTGCGGTAAATACAGCATATCATTTCCGCTTGGAGATGGTCAGGGCGCGTCCAAGTGCGATAACATAAAACCTCAAGGAACGGAGGCGGGATGTTGACGGCAATGTTTGCGGGTTGGCTAGTGTTGGCGGCAATCGCCGGGTGCGGCGCGGCGTGGCTATGGCGCGGGCGCATGATGCAAAGCCGGATTGCGGCAATGCAGTCGGAATCCAGCGCCAAGCACCAGCAACTCAAACGCGATTTAGACGCTCGCGTGGCGCGGCTGGAAAGCGATTTGTCTGGCGCAAAAGAATTGGTTCGCTCGCGCGATTCCACCGTCGCCGAACGCGATCGTTTAATTCGGCAGCAAACGGAATTGCTGGCGGAAAATTCGAGTCGCATCGCGTTGTTGAACGCTGAGAGCGAGGAGCGTCAAGAAAAATTGACTCAGCGCGACGCGGCGCTCGCCGCCCTGGAACAAAATTATCACGCCGAGCATTCGCTCGCGGCTGAACAAAAGAAGCAATTGGCGAACCACGATGCGCATCTGGCACAGCTCACGCCGGTACCGGCCAAACTCGCGGCAACCGAGGAAGAATTGAAGCAGACTTGGATTCGGCTTGCATCCGTTCAAGCCCGGGTGAACACCCAAGACCAGGAAATTTCCCAGCTACACAAACGCACGGTTGAACTGGAGCCCTTAACCATCCAAGTAAAAGATCGCCAGGCGCGGCTCGTGGAAACCCAAGGTCAGCTTGCCGAGGCCGTGCGTAGTCGTGACAGTGAAATCGCGCAACTGAAAAAACGCCTGGCTGAATTCGAGCCGTTGCCGCGGCGCCTCGGTGAAACCGAGGCCAGGCGCGCGCGACTCGCCGATGAATTAGAGGCGATGCGGCGCGCCAAAGACGAGGAGATTGAGTCGCTGCAAGTAGAGCTTAAAGCGGTCGCCGAGTTGCAACAACGGCTCGGCGAACGCGACGGGCAATTGTTGGCTAGCCGCGAGCAAGCAATCGTCGCGACCCGCGACCACGATCTGGATCGGGCGGTGCTCAAAACCGAGTTGGCCTGGCGCGCGCGGGAACTCGACGCGAAGAACACGACAATCGGCCGCGCCTACCAACAGTTAGCGGAGTTCGCGCCCTTGCCGGAAGCCCTGGCGAATCGTTCGGCGCGCGCGTTGGAACTGGAGCGCGGTATCGCGCAGCGCGAACAACGCCTTCGACTCGCATTAGGCGAGGCGGCGAATTTGCGCGCCAGCGTCTTGCAGTGGATGCACGTGGGGGGTGCGTTGGCCGCGCGCGACGCCGAGATTGCGCGCCTGCGATTGCGCTTGGCGAGTATTTGAGAATCAAAACCAGCGTGACGAGTATCATGTCGGCCGTGGCCTTCACAAGGAAAAGTTTTGCTCAGTGACATCGTCGGAAGTATTGCTGCAACGCTAACCACCATTGCATTTCTTCCTCAAGCCATTCAGGTTATCAAGACCAAATCGACCCGTGACATTTCGCTGGTGATGTACCTGGTGTTCACCATTGGCGTCGCGTTTTGGCTGACCTACGGCATTCTGCTCGGCGCCGTGCCGATTATTATCGGCAATATCGTGACGTTAATTCTTGCGCTGATCGTATTGCTGATGAAACTAAAACACGGGTGAGCCAGGAGCCGCATAGCCCTAGGCCACCCCGTGGATAGTTCGTGATGGCGAGGCATAGGCTGGGAGCCAATATCCACGGGGTGGCCTAGGGCTATGCGGCTTTACAGGCATTAAGAAAATAAACTATCGTGCCGCTACCATGCGCCGCCCGCCGTTGAAGCGTCGCGCCCAGTAGCCCGCATTCATGTCGCTGATTTGCACCGCCTTGCCGGTGCTCGGCGCGTGTATAAAACGCTGCTCGCCGAGATAGATGCCAACGTGAGAAAACGCGTGTTTAAGTGTATGGAAAAAAACCAAGTCGCCCGGCTGCAAATTGGCGCGCTCAATCGGCTCGCCGCGTTCGCTCATGGCGACGGAATTGCGTGGCAAGACGATGCCAACCGCGTGGTTGAATACGTGCGCGACATAGCCGCTGCAATCCCAACCGGTGTCCGGATCCGTGCCGCCGAAGCGATATTTCACGCCGAGGAAGGCAAGCGCATGAAACACCAACTCGTGGGCGCGCTCGGCCCAATCATGTCCTTGATCATTGGCGAATTCGCTGAGCTGCGCCGAGTGTGATTGTTCCTGCGCCCACGAGTGAGGGGTAAACAGTAGCAATGCCGCGACCAGCATCAGAGCTAATTTTTTCATAGCCCATGGTGTACGATTGTCCGACCGGTCGTCAAGGGGCTCGCGCGAACAGGCTCTATCCGTCACAATGCGGGTCGAATCCGTTCATCGCAAAAATCTACACATGATTCAAACCGCTTCTTACGGCGCCTGGGCCTCACCGATTACCGCCGATCTCATCGCCGCCGGCGGCGCCGTTCGGCTCAGTGGCTGCAGGATAGCTGACGGCAAGATTTACTGGCTTGAGGGGCGTCCGTTGGAGGGTGGGCGCAACGTTCTGGTGTGCCGACAATTGACCGGGGAAATCGCCGACGTCACGCCACAAAACTTCAATGTTCGCACCCGAGCTCACGAGTATGGCGGCGGCGCTTTTGTGATCGGCGCCGACGCGGTTTATTTTTGTAACGATTCCGATCAACGCATTTATCGTCAGCCGTGGGGCGAGCCGCCTGCGCCGATCACGCCCATCGGTCAGCGCCGTTATGCCGATTTGTTGCTTGACGAGAAGCGTGCTGCGCTGATTGCCGTGTGCGAAGACCATGGCGTCGGTGCGCGC
>JANNMV010000456.1:0-2762 GCA_031398205.1 Pseudomonadota bacterium
AGCGAGGTATGTTCAAGGAACTGGTAATCCTTGCCGAACACTTCTTTCGGCATGCAATACACGCAGCGGAAATTGCAGCGATCCGTGACCGAAATGCGTAAGTCACGGAGTGGGCGGCTGAGTTTATCGACTAGTTTGGAATAATCGTTGGCGATCGGTTTTCCGGTCGCGAACGAGATGATTTGATCCGTCATATAAGCTTGGACATTCGATTCCTGAAAAAGTTACGCCGCCGCCAGCGCTTTACCGCCGCCGAAGCTCGATGTGGGCAGTGGCTGGCCTCCTTTGGTAATTTTTACCGCGCAATACTTGAACTCGGGAATCTTCCCGACCGGATCGAGTGCCGGATTGGTCAGCGCGTTCGCTGCCGCTTCGTAGTAACAGAAGGGAATAAACAGCGCGCCAATCGGTGTTCCGTCATCGGCGCGTGCGTACAGCGAAATCTGACCGCGGCGCGAAGCAACCGTGATGGTATCACCCGGCTTAGCGCCGAGTTTGTCTAAATCCAGCGGATGCACCAGGGCAATGGGGAAGGGTTCGATTGCGTCCAATACAGCGGCGCGGCGCGTCATGCTACCCGTGTGCCAGTGTTCCAACTGGCGGCCGGTTATGAGCACGAACGGGTACTCGCCGTCCGGCCGCTCGTTAGCGGGAATAATGTCGGCTGGCACGAAACGCGCGCGGCCCGATTCGCGCGGGAAATCATCGACAAAAACAACAGATTCGCCGGGATCGCCTTCCTTCTCGCATGGATAGGTTACCGAGCCTTCATGTTCCAAACGCGCCCAGGTGATACCGGCGATGCTGTCCATGGCCTTGCGCATTTCATTGAAGACAGCCGCAACGCCGCTTTCCGCGCCTGCGTAGTTCCACTGGCAACCTAGACGTTTCGCCAACTCTTGAATAATCCACAAGTCTTGGCGCGCCTCACCTGGCATATCGAGCGCGCGGCGGCCTAGCTGCACCATGCGATCGGTGTTGGTGAAGGTGCCGGTCTTCTCGGGGAAAGCGGACGCGGGCAGAATGATGTCGGCGAAATACGCGGTCTCGGTCATGAAAATATCTTGTACGACCAGACATTCCAACTCGGACAGGGCTTGGCGTGCGTGATTCGCATCGGGATCCGACAGGGCAGGATTTTCGCCCATCACATACATGCCGTGAATTTTGCCGGCATGAACCGCGTCCATGATTTCGACCACGGTCAAGCCCGGATTGCCATCAAGTTTGGTATTCCAAAGGGCTTCAAAACGCTTCCGTGCAACGGGACTGTCGACCCGTTGATAATCCGGAAGCATCATCGGGATCAAACCGGAATCCGAAGCGCCTTGCACATTGTTTTGACCTCGCAACGGATGCAAGCCCGTGCCGGGGCGGCCGATTTGGCCGGTCATCAGCGACAGCGCGATCAAGCAACGCGCGTTATCGGTGCCATGCACGTGTTGTGAAATGCCCATGCCCCAGAGGATCATCGAGCCTTTGCTGGTAGCGAAGGCGCGAGCCACTTCTTTTATCGTTTCTGCATCGACGCCGCAGATCGGCCCCATGGTTTCAGCGCTGTAGTCGGCGACGTTCTTCTTCAGCTCTGCATAGCCGATGGTGCGGCCGGCGATGAAGTCCTCGTCCACTAAATTCTCGTGAACGATCACATGCATCATGGCGTTAAGCAGCGCCACATCGGTGTCGGCTTTGAATTGCAGTGTGCGCCAGGCATAGCGCGACAAGCTGCTGCGGCGCGGGTCGGCGATGATGAGCTTAGCGCCGTTCTTCGTTGCGTTTTTAATCCAGGTTGCGGCGACGGGATGATTGACGATCGGATTCGCGCCGATCAACAAAATCACTTCCGCCTTCATTACGTCCGAAACTTGATTCGACACGGCGCCGGAGCCGATGCCTTCGAGCAGCGCCATCACGGATGAGGCGTGGCAAAGCCGCGTGCAGTGATCGACGTTGTTGGTGCCGAAACCCGTGCGAATTAATTTTTGAAATAGATAGGCTTCTTCGTTACTGCCTTTTGCCGAGCCGAAGCCCGCTAACGCATTCGGACCGTCCCGATCGCGGATGGTTTTTAGACTGTTCGCTGCGAGATCAAGCGCTTCTTGCCAGGTCGCTTCGCGGAACCAGCTCGCGGCTTCTTCCGGCGACGGTAATTCGTGGCCGGGTTTTGGGCTGCCGGGTTTGCGAATCAGTGGTTTGGTCAAGCGATGTTTGTGATGGACGTAGTCAAAACCATAGCGGCCTTTGACGCACAAGCGGCTGTGATTCGCCGGGCCGTCGCGGCCTTCGACGTAAAGAATCTTGTTATCTTTGATGTTGTAGGTAAGCTGGCAACCGACGCCGCAATAGGGGCACAACGAATCGACCGACTTGTCCGGTTTTGATAACGCCACTTCGCGCGCCGGCATCAGCGCGCCGGTCGGGCAGGCTTGTACGCATTCGCCGCACGCGACGCAAGTGCTCTCGCCCATCGGATCGTCGAGATCGAACACGATTTTCGAGTGATCGCCACGAAAAGCAAAGCCGATCACATCGTTCACTTGCTCTTCGCGGCAAGCGCGCACGCAGCGCGTGCATTGAATACACGCGTCGAGATTGACCGCCATGGCGGGATGGCTGATATCGGCTTTGACTGATGGGCGCGGCGAAAAGCGCGGCTTGCCCATGTCGAGTTTTTTCGCCCATTGATCAAGCTCGGAGTTCAGCGTGTAATCTTTCTCCGGCATATCGGACAGCAACAATTCCAAAATCATTTTCTGCGCATT
>JANNMV010000562.1:0-7655 GCA_031398205.1 Pseudomonadota bacterium
TTTCATTTGATCTTGTCATTCCCACGAAAGTGGGAATCCATGTTGCTTGGGTGCCGAATGGGTCTCCATTTTCACGCGGATAACACCACCTAAATAATTCCAACTTGTCGCAAGCGATCGAACTCGTCCCTCTCCATCCCCAACAATTCTCGCAACACATAGTCATTGTGCTGCCCTAACGTCGGCGGCGCCGCATGATATTCAATCGGCGTTTCGGAAAATCGCATTGGGCTCGCGACCTGCGGCACACTTCCGGCAAGCGGATGAGGAATGCTAACTTGAATGCCGCGGGCTTTCACCTGGGGATTTTCGAATACTTGATCGATGTTATTGATCGGGCCACAGGGGACGCCTGCCGCTTCCAGTGCATTTACCCACTCATCGCGCGTGCGTAATTTTACCAGCGGCTCAAGCAATGGAATGAGCGCGGTGCGATGGCGAATGCGGTTACTGTTCGTGGCGAACCGCTCGTCGCTACCGAGTTCGGATACACCCAGCGCTTCGCAAAATTTTCGGAACTGGCTGTCGTTACCCACGGCGACGATGATGTGCCCGTCGCTACAGGCGAACACCTGATACGGAATGACATTGGGATGGGCGTTGCCCCAGCGCTTCGGCAATTGGCCCGAGGTCAGATAATTCATGTTCATGTTGGCGAGCATGGCGACCGACACGTCGAGCAAGGCCATGTCGATATATTGGCCCGCACCGGAGCGCTCGCGGTGCGTCAGCGCGGCGAGGATGGCGATGGTGGCGTACATGCCGGTCATTAAATCCGTCACGGCAACGCCGACTTTTTGCGGCCCGCCGCCGGGCAAGTCATCGCGTTCGCCGGTGATGCTCATTAATCCGCCGAGGCCTTGGATGATGAAGTCATAGCCCGGACGATGGCTCCAGGGACCGGTTTGGCCGAAGCCGGTAATAGAGCAGTAGACGAGTTTGGGATTGATGGCGTTGAGTTCGTCGTAACCTAAGCCATATTTTTTGAGTTGACCGACTTTGTAGTTTTCCAGCACGACGTCGCTTTTCGCTGCGAGCTTGCGCACGATGTCTTGACCTTCCTTGGTTGAAATGTCGAGCGTCAGGGATTTCTTGCCGCGATTGCAACTGAGGTAATAGGCTGCTTCGGTAGTGTCGTTGCCCTCTGCGTCTTTAAGGTA
This sequence comes from Pseudomonadota bacterium, assembly GCA_031398205.1. Lineage (GTDB taxonomy): Bacteria > Pseudomonadota > Gammaproteobacteria > Burkholderiales > JALYOK01 > JALYOK01. The sequence continues at coordinate 1,161 of JANNMV010000562.1, forward strand.
CGGCGGACCCCAGGCGCGGGTTTCGTCGCCCGTGCCAGGCCGCTCGATCTTGATGACTTCGGCGCCGAGGTCGGCCAGATGTTGGCTGCACCAAGGGCCGGCGAGCACGCGGCTAAGATCGAGAACGCGAATGTGGGACAGGCTGCTGGGCATATGAGGCAAATCGGAAAAGTTCGAGTGTAGTCGATGGGAAATGCAAACTCAATCGAGCGCTACCGAGGCGAAAAACGCTTCGCGGTGGTGAGGTAGATGCCGATGAAAATGAGGCTGATGCCGATGAGATGGAAAAGGTACAAACGCTCTTTTAGAAAAGCCATGGACATGAATGCGCCGAACACCGGCATCAGATGCAGAAACAAACTCGCCTGGTTTGGACCCACTTGTTTGACGCCGTGGTTCCAAAACACGAAGGCGAGCAGCGACGGAAAAATGCCGGTGTAGAACAACACGGCGATGGACTGTGGCGTGGCGATGACATGCCGCCCGCTGGCGATCTCAAACAAGTAGAATGGCGTAAGTCCCACCAGGCCGATCATGCCGATAACCCACAGGAACGCGATCGGATGCAACGTCGCGGGCCGCCAGCGCAGGCAAATGGTGTAGATGGCCCAAAACGATAATCCGCAAAGCACCCAAATATCGCCGCGATTGAGCGCCAGTTGTTTCAATATCGTGAGATCACCACGCACGATGATGGCGATCACACCGGCGAACGAAAGTACGACGCCGATGCGCTGTATGCGGGTCAAGGTCAGGCGCAAAAATAGCCAGGAAAATGCGATCACCATGATGGGCACGCAGGAGTTGAGCAACAAGCCATTGGTGGCCGTGGTGTATTGCAATCCGACGTATTGCAGCGCGTTGTGAAAACCCGTGCCGAGGAGACCCATGACCAGCAAGGGTTTCCAGGCAGCCTTGATGATCGGCCATTGGCGCACGATATGCGGAAGGGCGAATGCCGCCAGCACGGCCATGGCGATTGCCCAGCGCCAAAAGGCAAATGCCATGGGTGGAATTTCATCACGCAGACCGCGGCCGAACACTTGGTTGAGCGCCCAGAATAGCGAGCTTAACGACAACAGAAGGTACGGCGATTTGAAGAGATTTTGTTGCATGATATGTAAACAAAGTCATCCTGAGCGCAGCGAAGGATCCGCTTTTGCAGCGCCGAAGAAAAGCAGATCCTTCGCTGCGCTCAGGATGACATGTGGTTATATGTACGCGGGGCCTTCGATTACCGGATGCTTCGCTAAGAATTCTTCGTCCACTTCTAAGCCAATGCCGGGCTTGTCAAGCGGCAACACTGTGCCGTCCTTGCTCAGTTGATATGGAGTCGATACCAGCTCATCGCGGAACAAATTATTGATCGAGACATCGGCTTCAAAATAGCCGCCGTTTTCGATTGCGGCGAGGAAGTGAATTGAGGCCGCCATGTTGAGCCCCGTCATCGACGTGTGCGGATGAATAGCGAGTTTCCAAGTGGAGGCGAGGGCGGCAATGCGCAACGCCTCGGTGATGCCGCCGGTTTTGGAGAGATCGGGCTGCAAGATGGTGATTGCGCCGTCTTCAATCACGCGGCTAAACTCGAAACGCGTGTAGTGATTTTCACCCGCAGCCAACGGAATGCCGCCCAGTAATTTCGTTTCTTGGTAACTACGATAGTCGTGGGGCGCGTAGGGCTCTTCCAGCCAGCCGACGCGGTGTTCGACGAAGCCGGGCATGATGGCGCGCACCTGATTGAGGTTATAGGCAACGTTCACATCCGTCAGAATATCGATGTCATTGCCGAAGGCTTTTCGAATCGCGGCGACGCGCGCAAGATCGTTCGCCGGCGTGTCGCCGACGCGCAACTTCAACGCTTTGTATCCCGCTTCGATGTGCGGTCGCGCTTCGTCTACGAGTGAGGCGGGTTCTTGGTAGCCGAGGGAAACGCCGCCCGCGTAGGCGGGGATGGGTCTGCGTGAGCCTCCGAGTAACTTGTACAGCGGCCATCCGCAAGCCTTGCCCTTAATATCCCAGCACGCCATATCGAGGCCGCTCATGGCCAAGCAAGTGGCGGCGCCCAAGCCGTGGCTCGCGAGTTGTGCTTTATAAATTTTCGACCACATGCCAGTGGTGTCCGTCGCATCCATACCGACGACCAACCGCTTCAACGTATTATTCACGAGATGCGCAACGGTTCCCGGCGCGCGTCCGTGGTGGGATTCGCCGTAGCCAATCAATCCGCTTTCGGTCGTGACTTTGACGATGACCGCATCGCGTTTTACGGTGCGGCCGACGCCGAGGGTGACGCCGTCTTTCACTGGGAACGAGGTTGGGAAAGCTTGTACGTCTAGGATTTTGTGGTCGGTCATGATGATTCGATTGCGGTTATCAATATTGAAAACATTTCCACCTGTCATTCCCGCGCAGGCGGGAATCTATTGTGCCTTCGCGATTGCAGCCGCAGCATGGATTCCCGCTTTCGCGGGAATGACAGTGTTGAACTTAAGGTACTAATCTGTGCTCTTAAATTTTGCCACCAACGCCTCCGCCCCACGCGCAAGCAGGCTAATATCCGAACCCACGGCGACGAACAAACAACCGGCGTCCAGCCATTTGCGCGCGTCGGCTTCTACGCCCATGACGATACCCGCAGCCTTACCTGCTTTGCGGATGCGCGCGACGCCATCGGCGATCGCTGCTTGCACCTCGGGATGACTAGGATTGGTGAGATGACCAAAATCCGCGGCAAGGTCCTGCGGACCGATAAATACCCCATCGACACCAGGCGTGGCGGCGATGGCATCTAGTTGCGCCAACGCACTGCGCGTTTCCACCTGCACCAACACGCAAATCTGCGCATTGGCATTCTTGTGATAATCCTTCACGCGACCAAAACGATTGGCGCGAACGGTTGTTGCGACACCACGCGTACCCTCGGGCGGATAGCGGCATGCCGCAACGGCGAGCCGCGCTTCCTCGGGATTTTGCACGAACGGAATCAACACCGTTTGCACGCCGATGTCGAGGGTGCGTTTGAGGATCACGGGGTCGTTCCACGGCACACGCACGATCGGCGTCGTGGTCGATTCCATCATCGCTTGCAGTTGCATGTGCACCATCGGTACTTCGTTCGGCGAATGCTCGGTATCGAGCAAGATCCAGTCGAAACCCGCGCCGGCTATGACTTCCGTGGCATAGTGGCTGGACAGGCTTGCCCAGAGCCCGATTTGAGGCTGCCCGGCCTGCAGGCCTTGCTTGAAGCGGTTGATGGGGTGGTTCATTTTAAAATTCCTTTGCGCAAGTTCCTTCCCCTTCAAGGGGAAGGTTAGGATGGGGATGGGTTTCTACGGCAAGAAAAATAGCTTCTTTCACGTTTTCAAACTCGTTCATCACCTGATTATTCCAAAAGCGCATCACGCGAAAGCCAGCTTTTTCTAAGATTTTTGTTCGTACTTCATCTTTGTTGATTTGTTCAAAATGTTGAGAGCCATCAACTTCGACGACCAGTTTTTTTTCTAGACAAACAAAATCCAGAATGTAATTCTCAAAGGGATGTTGACGTCTAAATTTGTGCCCATTCATTTGACCAAGTCGCAGTGCTGACCATAATTTTCGTTCAGCTATTGTCATATCCTTGCGCAAGGATCTTTGTAGTTTTCTTGTTCGAATGAATTTATTTGTTTGGCCTAACACTTCATAACCCATCCCCATCCTAGCCTTCCCCTTGAAGGGGAAGGAAATTTCTAATGTATCTCCGGCTCGGGAATATGTCCCCCGCCGGCAAGAAAATCATAATCGCAACCCTGATCTGCCTGCGTGACGTGGCGCGAATGCAGCAAGCCATAGCCGCGCGGGTAAATAATTTCCGGTTGTGTCCAATTCGCTTTGCGGCGCGCTAACTCTTCATCGCTGACGTGCAATTGCAGTTTGCGTGCGGGCACGTCGAGTTCAATCATATCGCCGTCTTGCACGAAGGCGAGCGGGCCGCCGACGAAGGATTCGGGCGACACATGCAACACGCAGGTGCCGTACGAAGTCCCGCTCATGCGGCCGTCGGAAATGCGCACCATGTCGCGCACGCCTAGCGCGAGGATTTTTTTCGGGATCGGCAGCATGCCCCATTCCGGCATGCCGGGGCCGCCTAGCGGGCCGCATTTTTGCAGCACCAACACCGAGTCGGGCGTGACGTCGAGATTCGGATCGTCGAGCCGCGCGTTCATGTCGTTGTAGTCTTTGAACACGACGGCGGGACCTTGGTGTTTGAGCAGTTTCGGATCGGCGGCGGTGTGTTTGATCACGGCGCCGTTTGGCGCGAGATTACCGCGTAACACCGCGACGCCGCCCTCGGAGTTCAGCGGTTTTTCGCGCGTGGTGATGACGTCGTCGTTGTAGACATCGGCGCCCACTAAATTCTCGCCGATGGTTTTGCCATTGACTGTTATGCAATCGAGATTGAGCAGATCTTTAAGTCGATTCATCAATCCGAGTATGCCGCCGGCGTAGTAAAAATCTTCCATCAAGTATTTTCCCGATGGCCGGATATTGGCGAGGAAAGGTGTGCGCCGTGACAATTGATCGAAATGATCCATGTCGAGTTTCGCGCCGTTGAACGGGCCGACGCGGCCGGCCATCGCAATCAAATGGATGATGGAATTGGTCGAGCCACCTAATGCCATCGCGGTGGTCACGGCGTTTTCGAAAGCCTGGGTAGTCATGATGTCGGTCGGCTTTAAATCCGCCCACACCATCTCGACGATGCGCCGCCCGCTGGCGGTGGCGAGGCGGCTGTGATTGGCGTCGGGGGCCGGGATCGAGGCGGCGCCCGGCAGCGTCATGCCTAATGCTTCGGCCGCCGAGGCCATGCTCGATGCGGTGCCCATGGTCATGCAGGTGCCGTAGGATCGCGCGATGCCTTGCTCGATTTCTTCCCAGTCTTTGTCATTGATATTGCCGGCGCGTTTTTCGGTCCAGTATTTCCACACGTCGGTACCGCTACCCAAATTATTGCCGCGCCAATTGCCGCGCAACATCGGTCCGGCGGGAACGAAGATCGCAGGCAGATTCATGCTCGCCGCGCCCATGATCATCGCCGGCACCGTCTTGTCGCAGCCGCCGAGCAACACCGCGCCGTCGATTGGATTGGAACGCAACAATTCTTCGGTTTCCATCGCCAACAAATTACGATACAACATCGTGGTCGGCTTCATGTGTATCTCGCCGAGCGAAACGGCGGGCAGCTCGACCGGAAAGCCGCCGGCCTGCCACACGCCGCGTTTTACTTCCTCCGCGCGCATGCGAAAGTGCATGTGACACGGATTCAAATCGCTCCAGGTGTTGACGATGGCGATGATCGGTTTGCCAGCGAAATCTTCTTTGGCGTAACCCATTTGCATGGTGCGCGAACGGTGGCCAGAGGAACGCATGTCTTGCACGCCGAACCAGCGGTGGCTACGGAGGTCTTCAGGTTTTTTGGTTGTCATGATGAGTTTCTGAAAAAATCGCTTAGTCGATTTGCGCGCCGGACACTTTCACAATCGGCGCCCATTGCGCGGTCTTATCTTTGATGAATTGGCCGAGTTGTTGCGGCGTGCCCGGCGCGAGCTCGGCGCCTTGCGCGGTAATGCGCGCTTTGATATCCGGCAAGTTCAAAACTTTTGCCACTTCAAGATTGAGACGATCGATAATCGCCCGCGGCGTTTTTGCCGGCGCGAGCAGACCAAACCAAGCGGTGATTTCAAATCCCGGCACACCTGTTTCGGCGACGGTCGGCAGATTCGGCAAGACCGTGGAACGTGTTAGGCCGGTGGTGGCGACCGCGCGCAACTTACCGCTCTTGATGTGCGGCATGGACGAAGGCAAGTTATCGAACATGATATTAACCTGGCCGCCGATGAGATCCGGCAACGCTGCGCCGGAACCCTTGTAGGGGACGTGCGTCATCTGCACCCCGGTTAGTTTTTGGAACAGCATGCCGCCGAGATGGTGCGAGGTGCCATTGCCACCGGAGGAAAAAGTGATTTCGCCCGGTTTGGATTTCGCCAGGGCAATCAGATCTTTCACGGTTTTCACCGGTAGATCGGGATTGACCACCAACACGTTCGGCGTGGTGGCGACGAGAATAATCGGCGCAAAATCGTTAATTGGATGAAACGGTAATTTCTTGTACAGGGCTTGATTGATCGAGTGGGTAGCGACGGTACCCATGATAATCGTGTAACCATCGGGTGCGGCTTTCGCCACGAGGTCACTGCCGATGTTGCCACCGGCGCCGGGCCGGTTGTCGACGATGACTTGCTGGCCAAACGCGGTCGTGAGTTTGGCCGCGATCTCGCGCGCCAAGATATCCGGCGTGCCGGCGGCGGGGTAGGGCACCACGATTTTGATGGATTTCGAGGGGTAAGTTTCAGCGTGCGTATTGCGGCTGGCGATCGACCAGAACACTGCGACAAAAAGTAGCGCTATCCATGTAATACCTAAACCGTCATTGCGAGGAGCGATTTTTGCGACGAA
>JANNMV010000567.1:0-13566 GCA_031398205.1 Pseudomonadota bacterium
TGCCAGGGCGACGGCGTGATCAAAGTCGAAATGCATTTTTTGCCGGACATTTACGTCCCCTGCGACGTGTGCCACAGCAAGCGCTACAACCGCGAGACCTTGGAAGTACAATACAAGGGCAAAAATATCCAAGAGGTATTGGAAATGACGGTCGAAACGGCGCACGAATTTTTCAAACCCGTGCCGATCGTCGCGCGCAAGCTGGAAACCTTGCTCGACGTGGGCCTTGGCTATATCACGCTGGGACAAAGTGCGACCACTCTCTCCGGCGGCGAGGCGCAGCGGGTAAAATTGTCGCTCGAGTTATCCAAGCGCGATACCGGACGCACCCTATTCATCCTTGATGAACCGACCACGGGTTTGCACTTTCATGACATCGATTTGCTGCTCAAGGTGCTACATCGTTTACGCGATCACGGCAATACCGTGGTCGTCATTGAACACAATCTGGACGTGATTAAAACCGCCGATTGGGTGGTCGATCTTGGGCCCGAAGGTGGCGACGGCGGCGGAACGATCATCGCCGAAGGTACACCGGAAGACATTGCGAACAGCAAAACAAGTTACACCGGCCAGTTTCTGCAACACACACTCAAAGCCGCGGGGAGGTAATTTGCAAGCACACGAGCTTTTACTGGAAAGTTTTCATCGGGCCGTTGCCGCAGCCGATCCGCTCATGATCATTCCGGCTTATCTGCCGAAGCGTTCTGCGCTGAAAAACGGTAAGACCTTAGTCATCGGCGCGGGCAAAGCAGCCGCTTCCATGGCGAAGGCCGTTGAGGACAATTGGCCCAGCGATGCGCCGCTGGAAGGATTGGTCATTACCCGTTACGGACATGGATTAGCGACGAAAAAGATACGCGTGATCGAAGCCGGCCACCCGGTTCCCGACGCGGCGGGCGAACGCGCCGCGCAAGAAATCCTCGCGCGCACCCAAGCGCTGCGGCCTGGAGATCGTCTCCTGGCGCTGGTTTCCGGTGGCGGATCAAGTTTGTTGGCGCAGCCGGTCGATGGCTTGTCGATGGTGGATTTGAAAGCGATCACGAGATCATTGCTGCTGTGTGGCGCCACGATTCAGGAAATCAACACGGTGCGCAAACATCTCTCGCGCGTGCAAGGTGGGCGGCTGGCGCAAGTAGCCGTTGCGCGCGGCGCCGAAGTTGCTGCCTTGATTATTTCCGACGTGACCGGTGATGATCCAACGCATATTGCCTCGGGCCCGACGGCACCGGATCCGACGACTTATGCCGACGCCTTGGCGCTGCTTGCTCATTACAATATCGGCGAACCGAAATCCGCACTCGATATTTTAGCGGCCGGTAAACGCGGCGAGCGCGAGGAAAGTTTGAAGCCCGGCGATGCGGTTTTCAAGCATGTCGACAACCGCATGATTGCCACCGCGCGGCAATCGCTGCAAGCGGGCGCGGAATTTTTCGCGTCGCAAGGGTATGCGCCGGTGATACTTGGCGATCATGTCACCGGCGAATCGCGCGAAGTGGCGAAAGTTTACGGTGCTCTGGCGAAAGAAGTAGCGCAACATCCATCGTCCTGGGAATCGCATGGCCCTGGGCCAGCCCCTGGACATTGGCTCTCCAAGCATGCCATGCCACGTGGCAAGCTGGGCACGGGTCGTGGCGTGGCACTCATTTCCGGCGGCGAGACCACCGTTACCGTGCGCGGCACCGGCCGCGGCGGACGCAACGTCGAATTCTTGCTCTCCCTCGCCGTTGAGCTGGATGGTTTAGCCAATGTGTACGCACTCGCCGCCGACACCGATGGCATCGACGGCGCGGCGGACAATGCCGGCGCCCTACTCACCCCGGACACCCTCGCGCGCGCGAAAAGAATGGGTCTGGACGCCAAACAATATTTGGCGAACAACGATGGTCATGGCTTCTTTGAGGCATTGGGCGACCACATTGTCACGGGTGCGACACTGACCAACGTCAATGATTTCCGCGGGATTCTAATAAACACTTAGATGCGGCAGGTGCCGGTTGCCTGCTTCCGCCGGGTATCGCTTGTCCACGCCACCGCGGTTCGATTGACCGTTCCGGGTTCGTGGCGATATAGTCGAACGATTTACTCATTCAGGGAAAACCCATGCTGATACTTTACGAGCACCCGCTGTCATCCTACGCGATGAAAGCAAAAATCGGCTTGGTCGAAAAGGGCTTGGAATTTCAGGCGATCGTGCCGGACGGCATGATGACCGGCGCCACCGGCGGCGCATTTGTCGAGGCGAGCCCGCGGGCGGAAATTCCTACGCTGATCGACGGTGAGGTCAAAGTTTTTGACTCGACCATCATTCTCGAATATTTGGAAGACAAGTGGCCGAATCCGCCGTTGTTGCCGCCCTCGCCCGCGCAGCGCGCGCGCGTGCGCATGATTGAAGACGTAATGGACGGGCTGTACGAGCCGAACAATTGGGGATTGGGCGAAGTGCTGCGATTTAAGCGCGCCAGCGGCGCGCTGGCCGATCAACTGGTCGCCCATTCGCGTGCGAGCGTGACGAAATTGCAGGCTTGGCTCGAAAAACAATTAGGCAATGACCCTTGGTTCAACGGCGTAAGTTTCGGCTGGGGCGATGTGGCGGTGGCGCCTTACATTTGTCGATCAGCGGCATCGGGCCACCCGCCGCCCGTCGATTCCAAGCTCGCCGATTGGTTGGTGCGGGCGAGTGAGCGTCCCAGTGTGGCGAAGGCCGTTGAGCAAATGAAACATGTGATCGCAAATTTTCCCGACGTCGCTACGATGCTTTCAAATGGGCAGGTCAATCGGCAGTATCGCGACCATCGTTTGGAATGGATGATCGCGGCGGGGGGCATTGAGATCGTGCGCGAAGGCATTGAGAAAGGCACAATTCGGTTTAGTCGGTTGCCGGATTAAATTGCGTTTTTCTGAATTTAATATTCTTGCGTTCCAATGCTTCGCTAGCCCTCATGGCCCTGGCCCTAGGCCACCCCGCCCAAACCCTCTCCCGCGCGCGGGAGAGGGGGTTTTAGTCCCCTCGCCCCTCCGGGGTTAGGGCGGGGTGGCCTAGGGCCATGAGGGGTCAAGCGCTAATTTAGCGAAGGTCGTAAATTTTCTCATCAAGTATATATTCCCTAAGAACTAGAATCCATGCGGCTCTCCAGGTATGCCTGCAATAAAAACGGCGCTCGAAGCGCCGTTTTTTCTAACTTTTTTTTGCAGCAGCAAACTAAGCTGCCGCCAAACTACTGTCCGAACGCGAGGCGCGCTTGCGCTCGTGCTCAAGCAAGTAACGTTTGCGGATGCGAATATATTTGGGCGTGATTTCTACCAATTCGTCGTCGGCAATAAATTCAACGGCTTTTTCCAACGTCAACTCGACTGGCGGCACCAGGCGCACGGCTTCGTCGGTGCCGGACGAGCGCACGTTGGTGAGTTGCTTGCCTTTGATCGGATTGACGATCAGATCGTTGTCGCGCGAGTGAATACCGATGACCATGCCTTCGTACAACGCGTCACCCGGGCTGACGAACATGCGGCCGCGATCCTGCAATTTCCATAGCGCATAGGCAACCGCGACGCCGTGATCTTGGCTAATTAACACGCCGTTGCGACGTTCTTCGATCTCGCCTTTCAGCGGGCCGTAGTCGTCGAATATATGGCTCGCTAATCCGGTGCCGCGCGTCAAGTTCAAAAACTCGCCTTGGAAACCGATAAGGCCGCGAGCCGGGATGCGATATTCAAGGCGCACACGGCCTTTGCCGTCGGACTGCATATCTTGCAGATCGCCGCGGCGGCGGCCGAGTTCTTCCATCACCGCGCCTTGGTGTCCGTCTTCCACGTCGACGGTAAGCAATTCATAGGGCTCTTGCTTCTCGCCGTTGATTTCTTTCATCACCACGCGCGGGCGGCCAACCGCGACTTCATAACCTTCGCGGCGCATGTTTTCCAACAAAATCGTCAAGTGCAATTCGCCGCGGCCCGACACCACAAAGGAATCGGAATCGCTGGTGAATTCGACTTTCAACGCTACATTGGATTGCAGCTCGCGTTCCAAGCGTTCGCGAAGCTGGCGGCTGGTGACGAACTTGCCATCCTTGCCGGCGAGCGGCGAGGAATTCACCATAAAATTCATTGTTAGCGTCGGTTCATCGACGCGCAACAGCGGCAAGCCCACAGGCGCCGCCGGATCGCAAATCGTGACGCCCACACCCACACCTTCGACGCCGTTAATCAATATGATGTCGCCCGCTTCGGCTTCCGGCACAACAACACGCTCCAAGCCTTCGAAGCTTAATATTTGATTGACCTTCGCCATCACCGGCGTCGCGTCAGGGCCGTTCATCACCGCCACTTGTTGGCCGGCACGAATGCGGCCCTGCTTGACGCGGCCAATGCCGATACGACCGACAAAACTAGAGTAATCGAGCGAACAAATTTGTAACTGCAACGGCAGATCGGGATTCGCATCGCGCACCGGCACGTATTGCAGAATCGCCTCGAACAGGGGCCGCAAGTTTTCGCTTTTGACATTCGGATCGAGCGTCGCGTAGCCGTTCAATGCCGACGCGTAAATGACGGGGAAATCGAGTTGTTCTTCAGTCGCGCCGAGTTTATCGAACAGATCAAAAGTGTGATTGACCACCCAGTCTGGCCGCGCGCCGGGGCGATCGATTTTGTTGACCACGACAATCGGCTTCAATCCCAGCGCCAATGCTTTGCGCGTCACAAACCGCGTCTGCGGCATCGGGCCTTCCACCGCATCGACCAGCAACAACACGCTGTCGACCATCGATAACACGCGCTCCACCTCGCCGCCGAAATCCGCATGGCCGGGCGTGTCGACGATATTGATGTGCGTGCCCTCGTAGGTCACTGCGCAATTCTTCGCGAGGATGGTGATGCCGCGCTCGCGTTCGAGATCGTTGCTATCCATCACCCGTTCGGCGATGTGCTGATGCGCGGCAAATGTGCCGGACTGTTGCAGAAGCTTATCGACCAGCGTGGTCTTGCCGTGGTCAACGTGAGCGATGATGGCGATGTTACGAATGGCGCGGGACATAGAGTACTCGGGTATTAAGCGAAGGCGCGGATCATACCACAAGCAATGGTGCAGTGCCGTGAAAACGGCTTATCGAGGAAAAGTTTACAAAATCGCGGCAAGAACAGGACAAATAATGGCATCGTTCCATAAAATAAGCATGCCCAAGAACCTCATGGATACTACCTCTCAGCCCATGCATCGCCAGGAGGCAAACTGGACGCGGCTTGTGGCAGCCCGTCTAATTCCATGCATCAACGACTGTTCGATTGCCCCGCATCCATTCCCGAGCCGCTTCGAGCGGCGTCTTACCCTCGACGTTCACGCTGTAATCCATCTGCGTCACTGCATCGAGGCCGAGACGAATGCGCCGCAGCACCTTGAGCGTTGACTCGGGCAACTCGCCGGCGAGCTTCTTGCTAATCACCAACACAGCGCGATTTTTCCCGCCCATCAGACCGAGCGGTTCATCCAATTTGCGCAGGCTGATCGCCTGGTTCAGATATTGCGGCTGCCACAGCGGCGTGACCACCCACTGCTTTTGCGCGACCACTTCGCGCAAGCGAACTATCCATTCGTTGCCTGGGCTCGGCTCCAGCGTGTAGCCCGCTGCGCTTAAGCCATACTCATTCATCATCTTGCGTGACTGCATCATCAGACCCGAGCCCGGCCCGGTGCCTTTGATCAATTTCTGCATGCGCGCAGCGACCTCGGGCTTGGCGAGATCATTCACACTCGCGACAACATCGATCGGAACATAATCCGGCACCGCCCAGAAAAAGTGTCCGCCCTCATAAAGCGTGGCGATCTCCACGCAGCAATCGCCATATTTTTTCCAATATTCGGCGTGACCATAGGGTAACCACGCGGCGACCAGTGTATCGACTTCACCGCCACCCAGTTTTGGGAAAATATCGGGATGCAGCCCCTCCACCACCTCAAAATCGTGTCCGAGTTTAGTGAGGACTTCTTGAACCACCGCGCCGGCGACCGCGTAGAAGCTGATGCGTATTTGTCCAAACTTGATTTTGTTCATGTCTGCATGGGCCGACGATGCGAGGAGCACGCATAGTAGCGCCATAACGCGCCAATTTTTTGGATTCGCTGTTTGATTCAACCTAGCCATATTCAGCCCTCATCAATCGTCGTTGGTTGGTCAACGCAAGCACTCCTATCTGGATAGGCCTTTCGATAAAATGGGGCATTGCTCAAAATAAAGACTCGCTACAAAAAATTGGAGTCTGTCGCAAATCATGCTACTTCACCGGCAAGCACATCCGCCAATCGCGCCCGAAATAGCGGAAGCAACTTATCCTCGAACCACGAATTTTAACGCAGCCAAATATTATTGCGCGGGCTGGGATGCTTATGGCCTTATGGCCTTATGGCCTTAGGCCACCTCGGGCCACCTCGGGCCACCTCGGGCCACCTCGGGCCAGCCCCTGGATACGCTCATGGCGCGGCCTATCGAACGATGGTACGATAGAACAGCACACCGCAAGATCAATCTAAGGGTCGATCGAACGGGGCAGGAGCCGATCGAATTCTCTCTTGACCACGGCGTAGCATTCGCACACCAGCGCCTCCAATCCCGGCCGATCGGTCACGGTAATGTGCCCGCGGCTGTAGTTTATTAGGCCGGCGTCCTGCAATTTCCCGGCTGCGTCGGTCACGCCTTCACGCCGCACCCCGAGCATATTGGCGATGAGCTCCTGGGTCATCACCAGGTTATTCGATTGCAGCCGATCCAGGCTCAGGAGCAGCCAGCGGCAAAGTTGCTGATCCAAACTATGGTGCCTATTGCAAACGGCCGTTTGCGCCATCTGGGTAATGAGCGCCTGAGTGTAGCGCAACAGAAGCTGCAGCACGGGCCCGCCCTTATTGAATTCCCGCATTAATAGCGTTGCCTTTAAGCGATAGCAAAAACCAGCGCTCTGGACCACGGCTCGACTCGGGGTGGTTTCGCCGCCCATGAACAACGAGATCCCTACTATTCCCTCATTGCCGACGATGGCAATCTCGGCGCTCGCGCCGCTTTCCAACACGTACAGAAGCGAAACGATACAGTTGGTAGGGAAATACACGTGCTCAACTTGAGCACCGGACTCGTAGATCACTTCACCGAGCGGCATCGGCGCCGATTCCAAGTGCGTATAGAAACGCTCATATACATTCTTCGGCAAAGCCGCGAGAAGGTGATTTTGTTGCGGACTGTGAGTTGATTCCAACTTAACCTCCCTACCAACTTGAGGACTAATAATTATAATAAGATTGCAGTCTGGATTCAACAACCTATAGCCTCCCTTAGAAAAATTATAGTTGCCGATCCGACGCACTGTATGTGCGCTAGCGCACAGACAAGGCGCAGCCGAAAGCGCATCGTAGCGTTGCGCACCGTAGGCAGCACGACGAATATGCGCCGGGGGAATGGATGCCAGCCTCATTCTTTCAACGGCACGCGGGTCGGTTTCCTGCTGGTGCGCTTTTTTTGTATACAGGGGCGTTACTAAGAATGGGCGTTGTCTTTTGCGCCCATCGAATATAAGGGCTAAACGCCAAGTCCGAATTGATTGCACCACAAGCTGGATGATTTTGTCGAATAAACAGATACCTACCCTCGCTGCGCTGTCCGAAAACGAGCCACCGGTTAGCTCGTCGGGCGGTCTCTTGTTCTACTCTGAAACCTCTGCAGGTACTTCCCAAGGAGAATCAGAGTGGCCATAAAAGTATTGCTTGTCACACCCGACGCAGCCGATGCGGACTTAATTGGGAACGCGCTGAATGGGAAACAGGCGGGGCTGTTCGACCTTCAGTGGGTTCATCCGCTTGCTGACTGCCGGGCGCCATTCCCCACCAGTGAAAAAACCGCCGTCTTACTGATGCTTTCAATAGTCGCGATCAATGGAAGAGGCGTGTTCGATAAGCTGCTGTGTGCCAATCCGCGCGTCCCAGTCCTAGTCCTGGGTGGCGAAGACGACGAGGACATCGCCCGAACGGCCGTGCAGCGCGGCGCCAACGATTACCTCCTTACGGATCATATCAACGAACATACCCTCCCCCGGGCAATTCGCAGTGCGGTTGCGCATCGAGCAATCGAGGACGCACTTTTCATGGAACGAAACCGCGCCCAAGTCGCGCTCAACTCCGTTGGCGATGCCGTCATCAGCACCGACATTTCGGGCAACGTCACCTACCTCAATGTAGTGGCCGAAAAAATGATCGGCTGGTCGGCTGAGGAAGCGACAAGCCGGCCGCTTACCGACGTGTTTCAGATCATCGAAGGAACCACGCGCATCGTGGCGAAAAACCCGGTGGAACGCGCCATTAGGGAAAACAAACCGATCGCACTGTCTGCCGACTGCGTGCTGATTCGCCGCGACGGCGTGGAATGTGCAATTGAAGATTCCGCAGCGCCCATTCACGATCCTACCGGGCAAGTTGCCGGCGCCGTAGTCGTTTTTCATGACGTCAGCGAGTCGCGGGCGGCGCGGGCCCGAATGTCTCACCTCGCCCTCCATGACGCGCTGACCGATTTGCCGAACCGGACGTTGTTGAACGACCGTATTACGCAGGCGATTGCCTTAGCCCGTCGCCACAGCAAACAAATTGCCGTGTTGTTTGTGGACATAGATGGCTTCAAGCTGATCAACGATACCTTCGGCCACACAATAGGCGACCGATTGCTTTGTTCCATCGCGGAACGACTTTGCGCCTGCGTCCGCGGTACGGACACCGTCGGCCGGCTGGGAGGCGATGAATTCTTAGTGTTGCTTTCGGAAATCGAGCACGCCAGGGATGCCGTCGTCATTGCCGATCACATGCGCGCTGCGCTCATTTTGCCGCATCACTTCATGCCCCACGATCTTCAGGTGACGGTAAGCATCGGCATATGCGTGTACCCGTACGATGGGCTGGACGCGGAAACGCTGTTCCAGAATGCCGACCTGGCGTTGCATCACGCCAAGGAAAATGGCCGCAACAATTCGCAATTCTTCAAGCCGGATATGAACCGCCGCGACGTCGAGCAGCGAACGCTCGAGACCGGCCTGCGCGGCGCGTTGGAACGCAGTGAGTTCGAGTTGCACTACCAGCCGAAGGTTAATCTTAAAAGCGGGGCCGTTAGCGGCGCCGAAGCACTTTTGCGTTGGCATCATCCCATTCGAGGGACGCTTCTTCCTGGACTATTCATTCCCGTTGCGGAAAAAAGCCACCTCATTGTCCCGATCGGCCAGTGGGTTCTGCGGGAAGCATGCAGGCAAGCTCAGGCATGGTCTGACAGCGGCCTCGTGTTAGATCAAGTAGCGGTCAATGTATCCGCGGTGGAGTTCCAATCCAAGGGGTTTCTCGAAAATATTACGGCAATTTTCGACGAAACGGGTTTTGATCCGCACCGCATTGAGCTGGAGTTGACGGAAAGCGTCCTGATGCGCAACGCCGAATCCACCGCCGTGTTGCTGAACGAGATCAAAGCAATGGGGGTGCGATTGGCTATCGATGACTTTGGCACCGGCTATTCGAGCTTAAGCTACTTAAGCCGTTTCCCCATTGACACGCTGAAGATCGATCAGTCCTTCGTACGCAAGACGACCAACGACCCGAGCGGTAAAACTATTGTTAGCGCGATGATTAACTTAGGCAAAAGCCTCAATCAGCGCGTCGTTGCCGAGGGCGTGGAAACAGCGGAAGAACTTGCTTTTCTTCAGTTGCACAATTGCGACGAGGGGCAAGGTTACCACTTCTGCCGTCCGGTATGCGCGGACGAGTTCGCCTCGGAACTTGCGGCCGGTTTACCAAATGGCGCCATGGAAATCGCCACCATGCGCCTAGCATGACGGCACGTGCGATGGTGCGGTTCGTTGCGCCGTGATGTCGATAGAAACAGGCGCTTCACTGAAGCTGCCCTGAGAGGTGCGTGGCCATTGCCTCTCAGGGCATGCCTTGCCAGGAGGTAAGCTGGCATTGCGTCGTGGCGCTCTACCCATCCGACAAATTTCTCGCACTGCTGGGCGCGCAAAAACGACCGCGCTTCATTGTTCCAAAACGTCTTTTAAGCTAAAATCCGTTTTTCAAGTTAGCCGAATTTCCCATGACCAAATATGTCTTCGTGACCGGTGGTGTGGTCTCTTCACTCGGGAAAGGCATCGCCGCTGCGGGACTTGGCGCCATTCTTGAGTCCCGTAACATCAATGTCACCCTGCTTAAGTTAGACCCCTACATCAACGTCGATCCCGGCACCATGAGTCCGTTTCAGCACGGCGAGGTGTTTGTCACCGACGACGGCGCCGAAACCGATCTCGACTTGGGCCACTATGAGCGCTTTGTGAATGTGCGCACCGGTAAGCGCAACAACTTCACCACCGGCCAAATTTACGAGAGCGTGATCAAGAAGGAACGCCGCGGCGATTATCTCGGCGGTACGGTGCAGGTGATTCCGCACATCACCGACGAGATCAAGCTGCACATCAAGCAAGGCGCGCAGGGCCATGACGTGGCCATCGTCGAAATTGGCGGCACGGTGGGCGATATCGAATCGTTGCCGTTCCTTGAGGCGATTCGCCAAATGGGCATCGAGGAAGGTCGCAACAATACTTGCTACATTCACCTAACACTGGTGCCCTATCTCGCATCGGCGGGCGAGATCAAAACCAAGCCGACGCAACATTCGGTCAAGGAATTGCGCGAGATCGGCATTCAGCCGGATATTTTGATCTGCCGTTCCGATCGCCCGGTTCCGGAAGAAGAGCGGCGCAAGATTTCGCTGTTCACCAACGTAACCAAAGAAGCGGTTATTTCCGCGCACGATGTCGATAGCATTTATAAAGTGCCGGTGATGTTGCACGACCAGATGATCGACGAAATCGTTTGCCACAAACTCGGCATTCTCGCCCGCGCGGCGGATTTGACGGCGTGGCGCAAAATCACCGAAGCGCTGGAACATCCGTTGCACGAGGTCAACATCGCGCTGGTTGGCAAGTATGTCGACCTGACGGAATCCTACAAGTCCCTTTCTGAAGCGTTGATCCACGCCGGCATTCACACGCGCTCCAAAGTGAATATTCACTACGTCGATTCGGAAAACATCGAGACCAATGGGGTCAATTCTCTGCTCGCCATGGATGCGATTCTCGTGCCCGGCGGATTCGGCAAGCGCGGCACGGAGGGCAAAATCACCGCGGTGAAATATGCGCGCGAAAACAAAATTCCTTACCTCGGAATCTGTCTTGGCATGCAGATCGCCGTGATCGAATACGCGCGCAATGTGGTCGGATTGGCCGATGCCAACTCGACGGAATTCGACCCCGATACCAAGCATCCGGTTATCGCTCTCATCACCGAATGGCAAAATCACGACGGCAAGGTCGAACGGCGCGATGAAACGTCCAATCTCGGCGGCACCATGCGACTTGGCGCGCAGCCCTGCAATGTCCTACGCGGGACGCTGGCCCATCGTATTTACGCCAAGGACGTGATCGCCGAGCGCCATCGGCATCGCTATGAAGTCAACAATCACTACATCGAGCGTCTGGAAAAAGCGGGCATGCTGATCAGCGCCCGCACCCAAGCGGAGGCATTGACGGAAATTGCCGAGCTGCCCGGTCATCCGTGGTTCTTCGGCTGTCAGTTCCATCCGGAATTCACCTCGACGCCACGCGCCGGTCATCCACTGTTTACGTCCTTCATTCGAGCGGCGCTCGAACAGGCCACGTTGCGCGTGGCCAGCGCCAATGCGCCCGTTTATTCCGGCGTGCAACTGAGCACGGTTAACTGATGCGCCTGTGCGGGTTCGAAGTCGGGCTTGAACACCCATTTTTTCTAATCGCCGGCCCGTGCGTCGTTGAATCGCGCCAACTGGCGCTCGATACGGCCGGGCAATTGAAAGAGATTGCCGGATCGCTTGGCATACCATTCATTTACAAATCGTCTTTCGATAAAGCTAATCGTAGTTCCGGCAACTCGTTTCGCGGCCCGGGCATTGATGCCGGCTTGAAGATTCTGGCCGAAGTTAAAGCGCAAATTGGCGTGCCGGTGTTGACTGACATTCACGAAATCGATGAGATCGCCGCGGTTGCCGCCGTGGTCGACGTGTTGCAAACGCCCGCGTTCCTCTGTCGCCAAACGGATTTCATCCACGCCGCAGCCGCCGCCGGCAGACCGGTTAATATCAAGAAAGGCCAGTTCCTCGCTCCCGGTGATATGAAAAATGTCGTCGATAAGGCGCGCGAAGCCAGCGGCCGAGACAACATTATGGTGTGCGAGCGCGGCGTGAGTTTTGGTTACAACAATCTGGTGTCGGACATGCGCTCGCTGGCGATCATGCGCGAGACCGGTTGCCCGGTCGTATTCGATGCCACCCACTCGGTGCAACTGCCCGGCGGGCAAGGCACGAAGAGCGGTGGTCAACGCGAGTTTGTGCCGGTGCTGGCACGCGCCGCCGTCGCCGTGGGCATCGCGGGAATATTCATGGAGACCCATCCGGATCCGGAGAAGGCGTTGTCCGACGGCCCGAACGCTTGGCCGCTGCCAAAAATTAGACAACTGCTGCAGACGCTGCAAACGATCGATCGGTTGGTGAAGCAACAGGGCTTCGCTGAAAATAATTTACTTACTTAACGGCCTTTCGTGCAATCGACACGCCCACCCTCACCCCAACCCACTCCCGCGAAGCGGGAGAGGGAGCGTAATCCCCTCGCCCCGTTGGGGGCTAGGGCGGGGTGGCTTAGGGCCATGAGGGGCTGACGTTAATTTAATCAAATAAGGAAAATTCATGACTGCAATCGTTGAAGTAATAGCGCGGGAAATTCTCGATTCGCGCGGCAACCCCACCGTCGAAGCCGACGTGTTGCTCGAATCCGGCGTCATCGGTCGCGCCGCTGTGCCGTCCGGCGCCTCGACCGGTTCGCGCGAAGCCGTTGAACTGCGCGATGGTGACAAGCAACGCTATCTCGGCAAAGGCGTGTTGCAAGCGGTAGAAAATATCAACACGGAAATTTGCGAAGCCATTATCGGACTTGACGCTTTCGAGCAAACCTTCATCGACAAAATTCTCATCGACCTCGACGGCACAGACAACAAATCCCGCCTCGGCGCGAACGCGTTACTGGCGGTCTCGATGGCAGTGGCAAAAGCGGCGGCGGAAGAATCCGGCCTGCCGCTGTATCGCTATCTCGGCGGCGCCGGTGGCATGCAGTTGCCGGTGCCGCTGATGAATGTCATCAACGGCGGCGCCCACGCCAATAACAGCTTGGATTTACAAGAATTCATGGTGATTCCGCATGGCTTTCAAACGTTTCGCGAGGCGTTGCGCTGTGGCGCAGAAATTTTTCACGCACTGAAGAAACTCATCGACGCCAAAGGCATGCCAACCACGGTCGGCGACGAAGGCGGGTTCGCGCCAAATCTGCCAAATAACGAATCGGCATTGCAATTGATCATGGAAGCGATCGCCGCAGCGGGCTATCAAGCGGGCGAACAAGTCTCGATCGGCTTGGATTGCGCCAGTTCGGAATTTTTCAAAGACGGAAAATACGACATTGTGTCGGAGAATCGCAAAC
>JANNMV010000576.1:0-2307 GCA_031398205.1 Pseudomonadota bacterium
CTAGGATTTTGTGTTGAAGAAATGCTGAATAAAGCGCGCCAAACAACTCGTCACCGAGCGGATCAGCCAGGTCAAGGCCGACGATCTCGGCAGCAAAGTTCGCGCCGATTGGCCGAATGCCGAACATCTTCACTTGTTTTAGATTTGAAGATTGCATCTTGGGTCTCCTCCGATGATTCGCCACTACACACCACCACGCTTGCACCCGACTATAATGTCGTCGCATTTCCTGAAAAGTATATCACCGTGATTGTTTTTATTTTGCCCCGCCATGCTTCCCGATAACGACGCCATCATTGCCGCCACCCGCGCCTGGTTGGAACGAATCGTCATCGGTCTGAACCTTTGCCCGTTCGCGAAAGCGGTTCACGTCAAAAACCAGATTCGCTTCGTCGTCAGTCGCGCGCGCAACAGCGACGCGTTGCTGGAGGATTTGGAGCGTGAATTGAATTTTTTGGCGCAGGCTGACCCGGCGCGAATTGACACCACGTTATTGATACACCCCGAGGTACTGACCGACTTTCTCGACTACAACGATTTTCTCGATGTATGTGACACCGTCGTCGAAGAATTGGAACTGGACGGCGTTCTCCAAGTTGCGAGTTTCCATCCGCAGTATCAATTTTCCGATACGGAGATGGATGACGTCAGCAACTCCACCAACCGCTCGCCTTTCCCGACGCTGCATTTGTTACGGGAGGATAGCGTGACGCGTGCGGTTGAGACGTTTCCCGATGTCGATGGAATTTATGAGAGGAATATTGAGACGTTGCGGAAGCTGGGAATTGAGAAAGTAAAGCAATTGCTGGTTGATGTAGAGAAAAACCCGCCCTAACTTTCATTTTTCTCCACCGCGCTTAATCCTTGTCATTCCCGCGAAAGCGGGAATCCAATTTCAATCGCCCCATGGATTCCCGCCTTCGCGGGAATGAGGGGCTGGCCTCGGGCCACATATTGAAGTGTAAACGTCATTTCCAGAATTTGCCGCGCCAGGAGGCGCACCCAGCTTGCCGCCTGGCATGGCATGGCCTGAGAGCCGCACCCCGACGGGGTGGCCTAGGGCCATTGGCTCCTGGCGATGCTCTATATTAACCACGCCGCCAAATCGTTCCATCGGGCCCATCCTCGAGGATAATTTTCTTGTCCGCCAGCACATCGCGAATGCGATCGGATTCTTTAAAGTCTTTTGCTTGGCGCGCGGCTGTACGTTGTTTAACGAGGTTGTCAATTTCGTCCTCCTGTATCTTAGTCGTGATAGTGCCGCCCACGCCTTTTGCAGCCACCCCGGTAACGGACGCGGAAACGTTCTGCAATAATCCCAAGACACCAGCAAGATTGAACAGCAAATCCGCTTTCGCACTCCCGGCGAACACTTTATCGGCGAGCTTAAACAACACCGCAATGGCTTCCGACGTGTTGAAATCGTCATCCATCGCCGCCTTGAATACCGCCGCATCGGCATCATTCCAGTCGATCGCGATCGGTTTCGCGTTCTTTCCGCGAAGGGCGCGATAAAGACGATCAAGGGAATTCTTCGCGTCTTGCAAATGTGCATCGCTGTAGTTTAGCGGGCTGCGATAGTGGCCGCGCAGAACAAAAAAGCGTACGACCTCGGCGTCAAACTGTTTCAATATCTCGCGGATGGTGAAAAAATTACCGAGGGACTTCGACATTTTTTCGTTGTCGACGCGCACGAAACCGTTGTGCATCCAATAGTTGACGAACGGCTTGCCGGTCGCGCCTTCACTCTGGGCGATTTCGTTTTCGTGGTGAGGAAATTGCAAGTCCGCGCCGCCGCCGTGGATATCAAAGTGTTCACCCAATAATTTGCAACTCATGGCGGAGCATTCGATGTGCCAGCCCGGACGGCCAACGCCCCATTTCGACGGCCACTTGGCTTCGTCGGGCTCGCCCGGCTTGGCGTGCTTCCACAATACAAAATCCAGCGGATCTTGTTTCGCTTGATCGATCGCGACGCGCTCACCGGCGCGCAGCTCATCTAAAGATTTGCCCGATAATTTACCGTAACCGGGAAACTTACGCACGGCGAAATTCACATCTCCGTCGCTGGCAAGGTAAGCCAGGCCTTTTGCCTCAAGAGCCTCAATAATCGCCTGCATTTCTTCGACATATTGCGTCGCGCGCGGCTCATGGTTCGGTGGCTCGACGCCCAGCGCGGCGGCATCTTCGTTCATGAACTGAATAAATCGCTCGGTCAGCGCGTGAATAGTTTCGCCATTTTCCTGGGCACGTTTGATAATCTTATCTTCGATGTCGGTCACGTTGCGAACATAAGTCACCTCGAAA
>JANNMV010000620.1:0-1942 GCA_031398205.1 Pseudomonadota bacterium
CAACCAACGCGACCTGCGCCACGCTCGAAACCTCGGTCTGAATGAGCGCCAACAGGCCCCACAACAGACCGGTAACCAAATTGACAAGCACACCGGCGTTATGCCAGAGCGCGGGCGGCGTTACGCTCGATTTAGCCAAAAACGCGCGGCCCATCAGCCGTTGCGAGCCGGCAATGATAATGACACCGGCTAACCAAGCGGCTAGGCTGAGTGTCGAAATCGTGTCGAACAAAATCGCCGCCATCGCCGCGGCTGCGCCGAGCTGAACCCATAGCGCGAGGTTGTTGCGTTGAAACAGTATGCTCAGTTGGCGGCCCAGAAGAGGATTCATATTCGCGACCTTAAGCGCGAAACACGGACACTAACCGTGCCGCCAGCGAAATAACGTGCATGGGTATTGCCGTGTTGTTATTTGATAGACACATCATCAATAGGATAGCAAGATTTCGCCTCGGTCGCCAAGATGGTCAGCCTGTGATTGTGCAAAAAAAATGGTTCAGTGCTCATTGTCGGTGCGCGCCGTAACCAGGCCGATTTGCCGTCGCGTAGAGCTGTCGTGCTCACTACCCGCCGCGCCGGCGTCAAGGTCGGCCAATACGCGGCTGGCCAATTGCTTGCCGAGCTCAACACCCCATTGATCGAAGGAGTTGATGTTCCAGATGATGCCTTGCACAAACACTTTGTGTTCGTAAAGCGCAACCAAGGCGCCGAGGGTTCTCGGGTCGAGGCGGTGCAACAATAATGTATTGGTGGGGCGATTGCCGGGAAAGACGCGGTGCGGTGCGTGGCGTGCGATCTGATCCGCGTCAACACCCGCCGTACGCAGCTCTTGTTCTACCGCCGCGACATTTTTGCCGCGCAACAGTGCTTCGGTTTGCGCCAAGCAGTTCGCCAGGAGCTTGATTTGGTGATCGCCGACCGGATATTCGCTGTGCCGCGCGACGATGAAATCGGCCGGTACGATGGTTGTTCCCTGGTGCATGAGCTGATAGAACGCGTGTTGGCCGTTGGTGCCCGGTTCGCCCCAAATAATGGGCGCCGTGGCGTAGTCGACGACGTTCCCGTCGCGATCGATGCGCTTGCCGTTACTCTCCATTTCAAGCTGTTGCAGATAGGCTGGGAACCGCGCCAGTGCTTGGCTGTAGGGCATTATCCCGTAGCTTTCGGCGCGCTGGAAATTGCGTTGCCAAATGCCGAGCAAGGCGAGGGTGACCGGCAAATTTTGTGCTAACGGCGCGGAACGAAAATGCTCGTCCATGACGTGGGCGCCGTCGAGCAGCGCGTTGAAATGTTCCATGCCGATGAGCAGCGCCAGCGACAAGCCGACCGCGCTCCACAGCGAATAGCGCCCGCCAACCCAATCCCAAAACTCGAACATGTTGGCGGTATCGATGCCGAACGCGGCCACTGCCTTCGCGTTAGTGGAAACGGCGACGAAGTGTTTGGCGACCGCCGTTTCGGCGCCCAATTTTTCCACCAGCCAACGTCGCGCCGAGTGGGCATTGGTTAAGGTTTCCTGGGTGGTGAAGGTCTTGGAACAAACGATGAACAGGGTGCTCGCGGGGTTGAGCAAGGCCAAGGTTTCCGCCAAGTGCGCGCCGTCGACGTTGGAGACGAAATGGGTTCGCAACCGCGCATGGCCGAAGGGTTTGAGCGCGGCGCACGCCATGACCGGACCCAAATCCGAACCGCCGATGCCGATGTTGACGATGTCGGTAATCAGCGCGTTGCCGTGGCCGCGCCAATGTCCTTCACGCACGGCGCGAGTGAAATCGCCGATTTGTTGCAGCACCCGATTGATGCCTGGCATGACATCGGCGCCGTCAACCAGAATGGGCCGATTGCCGCGATTACGCAGCGCAACGTGCAAGACGGCGCGCTGCTCGGTGAAATTGATTTTGTCGCCCGCGAACATGCGTTCGATCCAACTTTTAACGTGCAT
>JANNMV010000648.1:0-5213 GCA_031398205.1 Pseudomonadota bacterium
GGCAACGCCTTGGCGGCGATGCGCACCCCTTCCAGCGCGATGCCATCGCAGATCGGATGATAGGCCGGCGAGAGGTAGGATTCGACGTTGTGAGTGAGCGCGTCCATGCCGGTCGCGGCGGTGACTTTTGCCGGTAGATCCAGCGTGAGTTCCGGATCGGCAAACACGGCTTTCGCAAGAATCCGCGCCGAGAAAATCACGCGCTTGATGTGGGTATCATTTTCTGAGATCACGCTGGAGCGGCCGACTTCGCTGCCGGTGCCAGAGGTCGTCGGCAGCGCGATGAAATACGGCAATTCTTTTTCGATCGGGCGCACGGATGGATGATCCCACGCGTACTCAATCGCGTCGCCGGGATGCGTCGCGAGCAAGCCGACGACTTTGGCTACATCAAGCGCCGCGCCGCCACCGAGACCGATCACGCAGTCCGCGCCGTGCGCACGATAGGCTGCCGCGCCCGCCATCACTTGGCTAGCGCCGGGGTTGCCCTGAACGCCAGTAAACACGCCCACTTCCAAGTCATGCAGGTTGGCTTTAAATTGCGTCAATAGCGGCAGCGGCTCGATGCCCTTGTCCGTCACGATCAGCGGGCGCTTGAAGCCGAGGGCGGTTAAATGCTCAGCGACTTGTTTGCTCACGCCGGGACCGAAGTGGATTGGGGTCGGAAAATTAAATTTTGAAATCGTCATGAAGCGTGGTTTCGTCACCATGAGCTACGAAAATAGCGGGCTGATGTGATCGATTGTAACGACGTTAGGGTACATACTGAAGCCCAATTTTCCTGGGATACCTACCTTGAGAGGCAATATGGGTGCGCCTCTCAAGGCGGGCATGGCTGCGATCAAGTATCCACGGGGTGTCTGGCGTATGCACTAGTGTCACGACATTAAATAATCTCGAAGTACCGTTTAAACTCCCAATCGGTCACCGCGTCTTGAAACTGTCGCCATTCCCATTCGCGCGTGGCTGCGAAGTGTTCGACAAAGGCGTCGCCGAAAAAATCTCTTGCGAGTTTCGATTGCTTGAATACGGCGGTAGCGCGTTCCAAAGTGCGCGGCAAGCGCTCGATATTTTCCGCGCCGCGATTTTCGCCTTCGATCGGCGCGACGGTTAGCTTGAGATTTTTCTCCACGCCGTGCAGCCCCGCGGCGAGGCAGGCGGCCATGGCGAGATAGGGATTCACGTCCGCGCCGGGGCAGCGGGTTTCCAGCCGCGTCGCTTTCGGCGAGCCCGGAATGGCGCGGAACGATGCGGTGCGATTGTCGACGCCCCAAGTCGGTTTCACCGGCGCCCAGAAGCCATCCACCAGGCGTTTGTAGCTGTTGACGGTTGGCGCGTACATGGGCATCAATTCCGGCAACACCTTGAGCTGGCCCGCGAGATAGCTTTTGAACATCGCGCTCATGCCGTGCTTGTCTTTGACGTCGTGAAACAAATTTTTCTGACCGTCCGACAGGCTTTGGTGAATGTGGCCGCTGCAACCGGGATACTGTTGCGACCACTTCGCCATGAAGCTTGGCATGATGCCGAAGCGCCCACCGATTTCTTTCGCGGCTAGCTTGAACAAAACCGCGCGATCGGCGGCTTCCAACGCCTCGGAATAGAGGATTGCCGCTTCGAAGACGCCCGGGCCCGTCTCCGTGTGCAGACCTTCAATGGGGATGCCGAACTTTGGCATGTCTTCCATCAGCGCTTTGAAAAACGGTTGATTTTGGTTCATGCGTATCAGCGAATAACCGAACATACCGGGGGTGATTGGCTCGGGATGGGTGTAATGTTTTGCGGCGAAACTTTGCGGTGTTTCGCGGAAATTGAACCATTCGTATTCCATGCCGCACAGCGCCGACAGGCCCATCTTCTCGGCTTTTTTCAACACTCGTTTGAGCGTCTGGCGCGGACATTCGCCAAGCGGGTTGCCCTTGCCGTCGATGAAATCGCCGAGGAAAAACGGCACATCGTCGTCCCACGGAATGTTGCGATGGGTGTTCAGATCGAGCTTGATCATGGCATCGGGAAAGCCGGTATGCCAACCAGTAAATTTCGCATTGTCGTAGGTGACGTCGTTCGAATCCCAGCCGAGTACCACGTTACAAAAGCCAAAGCCGCCGTCGATGGCCGAGATGAATTTATCTTTGTGGATGTACTTGCCGCGCAGCACGCCGTCGATGTCGGCGACGGCGACTTTGACACGCACCGTGTCGGATTTCTTGATCGCGTCGATGATGGCGTTGCGGGATTGTTTGGTTTTCATGGAAAACTCACCAGGGAGAATATGTCATCCTGAACCCTTCGCGATGCTCAAGGGTAAACTCCGCGAAGGATCTGCTTTTGCGGCGCCTAAAAAAACCAAAGCAGATCCTTCGCTGCGCTCAGGATGACATGTTGGTTAAACTGCAGTGAACGTGTTATCCACAAACAAGTGCGCGCCATTGACGAAACTCGCGTCGTCGCTGGCGAGGAACAGTGCGGCTTTCGCCACTTCTTCTGGTTCGCACATGCGGCCTTGCATCGCATTCACCGCCGCTTCGGACGCGTCCACGCCGAGCTTGGTCAGCGCGTCTACTTCGTGCATGCCGTGGGGTGTGCGGATGAAGCCGGGGCAGACGGCGTTGCAACGAATGCCACGATCGCGATACTCCACTGCAATGGCACGGGCGAACATGTGCACCGCGCCCTTGGTCGTGTCGTATAGCACTTCCATCGGCGTGGCCGCAACGGCAGAAATCGACGAGGTGCAAACAATTGCGCCGCCACCGGCGGCGAGCATGGACGGCAGCACGGCTTTGGTCATCAGGAACATGCTTTTGACGTTGACCGCCATGAGCCAATCCCATTCCTGTTCGGTGGTGTCCAAGAATGGCTTCACCACGATGGCGCCGGCGTGATTAAACAATACGTTGATCGCACCAAAGCGATCGGTTGCCGCCTTCACCGCGGCGTTCACTTGATCGGCTTTCGATACGTCGCAGGCGGTATAGATCGCTTCGCCGCCCGTTGCTTCGATTTGTTTTACCAACGTGCTACCGTCTTGTTTATCGACAATGGCGATGCGCGCGCCTTCGCGGGCGAACAGCAACGACGCGGCGGCGCCGCAACCGCCCGCGCCGCCGGAGATCAGTGCTGTTTTTCCAGCAAGACGACCCGGCACGTTTAGCTCTACTTCTCGCCCACGGCACGCTCTGCTTTATCGATTTCCGCAGCCCGTTGCTGGATCATCACACCCTGCGGTGGCCCCTTGAAGCGACGGCGCTCAAAGCCGAACCAGACGATTGCCGTGAGTATAAAAAAGGCGATAGTGATGTTCAAGGCCTTATCGGAAGGCGGTTGTACGCCGATGACTAAGATCAAAATCATGGCAAGCACACATAGTATCGCAATGATTTTGTATTTCGGCCCCATATCCCACGGGCCCATCTTGGTCCAGGTTTTTCCGTGGGCAAGCAAGCCGAAGAAAATTGGAACGGTAAACGACAAGAACAGAAAAATAACCGTTACCGAAACAATTACCGCATACCACTGGGCATAGCTGGTAAAGAGCACGGCCAACACAGCCGATGCCCAAATCGCGGCGACCGGTGTGCGATACTTCGGGCTGACCGCGCGCAATGCGCCCGAGCCGGGCAAACCACCGTCGCGGGAGAATGCGAAAATCATGCGTGACGCCGAAGTCACCGTGGCCAGGCCGCATAAATATTGCGAGACGACCACGACCACGTAAAGGATCTGCTTCCACGTCTGCGGCAGGACTTGATCGGAGGTCCAGAAAAATATTCCCCAGCCTTGTTTAGCGCCTTCGGCCATATCCGGTATCGCGAGTACGAAGGCGCACAGCATGAGCCAGCCGAATAGTGCCGACCATATAACGGAATTGACCATGCCTTTAGGCACGGAGCGCGACGCGTCGACGGTTTCTTCCGAGGTGTGTGCCGAGGCGTCGTAGCCAGTGATGGTGTAAATCGGCAGCAACAAACCGAGCAAAAATACGAACATCAGGCTGTCGGTTTTTGGCCACACGGCTGCGCCGTCGGGCAAGCCGCTATAGTTGGTGAATGTCCACAGGCGGGAAAAATCCCATTCTTTCGCATAAGCCATGAATAACACGAACATCAATACCGCGCCGCCGATAATCAAATAGCCGCTCAGATCGGTAAGCTTGGTGGTCAGGCGTATCCCCAGGTGATTAAATAGTGCTTGGCTTCCGGTAATGAGCACCATGAAAATCATCTTGGTTGTAAACGTATCGGCGAGGCCCAAGCCAGGTCCGAATGCGCCGATAAAAAAGCTGTAGGTGCCGATATTAATCGCACCCAATACGGTAACCAGGCCGATCAAATTGAGCCACGCCGTGACCCAGCCAATGCCAACGTTTCCTAGGATCGAACCCCAGTGATAGAGGCCGCCCGCCGTCGGATACGCCGAGGAAATTTGCGCCAGGCCCAATGCGAACACAAAGGAAATCAAGCAACCGATGGGCCAACCGATGCCGATGGCGCCGCCACCCGCGCCGCTGATGGCTTGCCCGAGGGAATTGATGCCGCCGGAAAGAATACAAATGATGGAAAATGAAATGGCGAAGTTAGAAAACGACTTCATGCTGCGCGATAGCTCTTGCGCATAACCCATGCTGTGCAGCGTCTTAACGTCGTCTGCCAGAACCCTCGATTCGTCTGTTTGATTATTTGCCATGCCGCTTCCTCCTCAGGATGATTTGGTGATTATTTAGTGCAGCGCGCAATGAAAAAATAGCAAGTACGTCAGGGATGATAATCGAGTTTTGATTATCGGGCAAAGTTCCCGAAAGGCGATGAACCCCCCATTTTTTCATCGCCGCCCCGACTAAAACATTCGCTGGAACACCCTGCGGGAATCCATTTGGCATTTGCCAATTAATCTCACATTGCCCGCTAAAATCGTCAACATCCGCCCTCGCGCAACACTTTTTTCGTTGCGATTCGTAAAGCCGACGGGCTCCGTCGGATGCCGTTTACATTTAGATTCCAGTGCTACGCGAATCCCAGGCAAACCCTTATATTTTTCCCATAAGCAATAAAACAATTAGGACGACCAGCACAAGTCCGATACCCCCACTTGGACCATAACCCCAGCCGCGGCTGTGGGGCCAAGTTGGGATCGCACCGATTAGGATCAAAATCAAAATGATCAGCAGAATAGTTCCTAAATTCATACTCATGTCTCCTAACAGTATATTGAAA
>JANNMV010000615.1:0-2887 GCA_031398205.1 Pseudomonadota bacterium
CAAGCGCAACGTGCCGCGTTTCGCCGCGTCGTCGAACGTTGTTTCTTCGTAGCCCGGTGCAATGCTCAGCACATTCGGCTCGATCCATATCTGCAGAAAATGCACGGGTTCGTTCGGCGAATCGTTGAACTCACTGTGCGATACGCCTTTACCGGCACTCATGCGTTGCACGAAACCGGGACGCAACACCGAGCCATTGCCCATGCTGTCCTTGTGCGCCAGCGCACCTTGCAGCACGTAGCTAATGATTTCCATATCGCGATGGCCGTGGGCGCCAAAACCTTGGCCGGGCGCGACGCGATCTTCGTTGATCACGCGCAGTGGCCCAAAACCCATGTGATTCGGATCTTGATAACCGGCGAAAGAAAACGAGTGATAGGAATTAAGCCAGCCGTGGTCGGCATGGCCGCGCTCGGCGGAGCGTCTTAGCGTAATCATGATGTCCTTTCAATTCGATTGATTGGAATTCAACAGGTAAGGGCGAATTGCGATTTTCCAAGGTCTCGAAGTACTACAAGTTGCCCGCCGGCAGGGGTGACAGCCCCTTCCCTTTCAAGTGGAAGGCCGGGATGGGTTTGATTAGCCCCCCACAGGACCCATCCCCATGGCCTTAGGCCACCCCGCCTCAGTCCTCCCCTTGAAGGGGAGGAATCTAGCACACTACATTTCCTCACGCCGCATCGATACACGGCCTTCGGCAGGCGCGGCCAAACTCGGCTCAATGCGGCCATGACCGACGCCCGCCAGCGCCGGTTCGCGGATAGGCACGGCGGAACTAGCTTCGTCTTCGTCCACGTGCCTGAGCTTGCCGGACAGCAAGGTGTAAGCCACCGGGATCACGAATAAAGTCAGTAAGGTTCCGACCAACAAGCCGCCGACAATCACCACGCCGATCGGGCTGCGCGATTCGGCGCCGGCGCCGCTTGCCGTGACTAACGGCAACGCGCCGAGCACCATCGCGGCGGTCGTCATCAATATTGGCCGCAAACGCAGCGTCGCCGCTTCGATCACGGCTTCGGCTTTGTCTTTGCCTTTTTCGCGCAATTGATTGGCGAATTCGACAATCAAAATGCCGTGCTTGGTAATGAGCCCGATCAACATCACCAGGCCGATTTGGCTATAGACGTTCAGCGTGCCGCCGACGCTGGCAACCACCGGCGCCGGAATGTCGGCCCCCATCAATACCCCGATCGTCACGGGGATTTTGCTATTGGACCAAAAGAGAAAAAACAATGCGCCGGCCAATGCGAGCGGTACTGTCAGCATGATAATGAGCGGCGAGGTGAAGCTTTCGAATTGCGCCGCCAGCACCAAATAAATGAACACCAGAGCCAATGCGAAGGTCAGCACCAGCGCGCCGCTGGATTCCTTAAACTCACGCGATATACCGTCGTAGGCCGTCAGTTTTGCATCACCCATGATTTCAGTCGCGGCCTTGTCCAAATAGTCTAGACCCTGCCCCAAAGTCGCGCCTGGCGCGAGGTTTGCCTCGATCGTGGCGGAGCGCAAGCGATTGTAGTGATTCAGTGAACTCGCGGCGACGCCTTCGTCAACTCTGACCAAGTTGGATAATTGCACCAATTGTTTATCCTTGGTGCGCACGAAGATTGAGGTCAGATCATTTGGCTGAGCGCGCTCGGCATCCTCCAGTTGGACGATGACGTCGTGTTGTTTTCCATCGCGCTGAAAGCGCGTCACTTGGCGGCCACCCATCATGGTTTCCACAGTGCGACCGATTTCGTCCACTTCCACGCCCATCGACGCGGCTTTGTCGCGATCGACCCACACTTTCAATTGCGGTTTGTTCAACTTCAAATCCGAATCGGGGTTCATCAATCCCGATTGCGGATCGCGCGCCTTCGCGATCAGCTTATCATTGTATTCCGCTAGTTTTTCATAGGTCGGCGCTTGAAACACATAACGCACCGGCAAGTTGCGGAAGCTCTGCCCGAGCGACGGTGGATTAATGGGAAAGGTGAGTACGCCCGGCAAGGCCATGAACTTCGGAAACAGTTCACCGGAAATCTGCGAGGTCTTTTTCGTGCGCTGACTCCACGGCTGCACCATGTTGAAGGACATGGCGATATTCACCGGATTCGGTTTCTCCAGGCCGGGCGCGACGACCACGAAGCTGGTATTAATTTCCGGCACATCCTTAAGAATTTTTTCGATCGCCAACGCATATTGATTGGTGTAGGCGAATGTGGAACCTTCCGGCGCCAAGGTATAGGTCATGAACCAGGAGCGATCCTCCTGCGGCGATAGCTCGCTTTTCAACATGCTCAACAACGTAAAAATCCCGAAGCCGGCGATGCCGAACATCACGCCGAGAAAAATCAAGCGTCCAACAACACCGCGCCGCACCAGTTTGCCCAGCACTCGACGATAGCCGTTGTTCATCGCGACAAAAAATCGTTCGGTAAAGTTATATATCGCACTGTGCTTGGCATGATGCTTCAGCAGCTTGGAACACATCATTGGTGTGAGCGTCAGCGCGACAAAACCCGATACCAGGACGGCGGCGGCAACGGTCAAGGCAAACTCGCTGAACAGTTTTCCGGTGTTGCCGGGGATGAACGCCAGCGGCGTGAATACCGCCGCCAGGGTGACGGTCATCGCGATCACGGCGAAAGAAATTTCCTTACTGCCGACCAGCGCCGCCTTGCGCGGCGACATGCCGTCCTCAATGTGGCGATAGATGTTTTCCAACACAACGATGGCATCGTCCACCACCAAGCCGATCGCGAGTACGATGCCGAGCAGCGTTAGAATGTTGATGGTAAAACCCAACGCGTAGAGAAAAATAAACGCGCCGATTAACGACACCGGAATGGTGACGAACGGAATCAACGTCGAGCGGATCGAGCGCAAGAACAGCCCAGGGCCA
>JANNMV010000003.1:0-9806 GCA_031398205.1 Pseudomonadota bacterium
CCAACCCAAACCAAACACTTACTTGATAACCCGGCAACCCCGCTTCAGCGGATGTCGGCACATTAGGCAACTGAGGAATTCGTTTGGGGCCCGCGACTGCGAGGGCATTGATCTTCCCCGAGTGAACGTGCGGTAGCCAAAATGCGGGCACATCGAAGAAGAGATGGATTCGGCCCATGAGCAGATCAGGCAACGCAGTAGTGGCGCCTTTGTACGGGACATGGTACAGATCGACACTGGCCGCGGACTTGAACATTTCCGCGGCAATATGGGTCGGATTGCCATTGCCTCCCGAGCCATAGTTGAGTTGCCCGGGTTTAGACTTAGCCAATCCGATCAGATCTCTCAGTGACGTTGCCCCAACAGAAGCGTGAGTCATAACCAGAAACGGCGCTTTGATCAACAGGCTGATGGGTGCGAATGACTTGACCGGATTGTAATCCAGAGCGGAATAGAGGCATGGTGCACTCGCAAGCGTGCCGGTGGTGCCAAGGAACAGCGTGTAACCGTCGGCCGCTGATTTCGCTGCTAGGGCCGCACCGATGATGCCTCCGGCCCCAGGCCGATTGTCCACAATTACCGATTGGCCCAGCGATTCCGAGAGCTTCCGAGCGACAAGGCGAGCGACGATGTCGGGTGCTCCCCCTGCCTGAAATGCCACGATCAATTTGATCGGTTTCGCGGGATAGGTTGCCGAGAGGCAATTCGGCGCGATGCTGGAGAAGGCGAATAGCGTTGCCGCCATCACAATTGTTTTCATTTGCTGTCGTTCATTCCGAGATTCAAATTTCGTTGGCGTCGATCTTGGCGTATTGGCGATGCGTGCCGGCAAACCGGATCGCGGGCGGCTCATGTTAAATCTTCACCCCCTCAAGCACCGTATGTTCCGATTCGGTTGGCACAAGTCGCGTCAGTTTGAATCCGCCAGCCTCGAATAGCTTTCGATACTGCGCTTCGGTGCGTTCCCGGCCACCGGGTGTCATCACTAGCATTACCAAGTCGGAAAGCTTCGAGTAGGACGGCGCGTTGCCAGGCGGCACGATTCGCTCGGACACGAGCAACTTGCCGTGACTGGGCATGGCGGCGTGGCAGTTTCGCAAGATCTTCACGCAGCGCTCGTCGTCCCAATCGTGGATGATGTGCTTCATGAAATAGGCATCGGCGCCGCGCGGCAGCGACTGAAAGAAATCTCCAGCGATGACCTCGCAACGGTCAGCGATGCCTTGTTCAGCAATATATTCGCGCGCTCCCTCGATCACGTGCGGCATGTCGAAAAGGATGCCGCGTAGCGCCGGGTGCGCTTTGAGAATGGTGCACAGCGTGCTGCCGTAACCGCCGGCGATATCGACGATCGTGCTGACTGCGGAAAAATCGTATGCCGTGGCGATAGCCGTGTTCATCATGGTTGAAACGCTCACCATGGCGTCGTCAAAAATCTTGGCCTTGTCGGGATGGCGCGACAAATAATCGAAATGCTGGGCGCCAAAGACGTGCTCGAATGCAGGCTCCCCCGTCGTGACGCTGTGCAGTAGCGACTGCCAGGACTTCTGCGCCGTCTCGTCGCCGAAAAACAAAGTCATAGGGCGCATGGAGTTGGGAATATCGGAGCGCAACAATTCCGACAATTCTGTATTAGCGAAGCGGGCCTGCGAATCCTCGACGAATATGCCGCAGCTCGCCAGCGCACGCAGCAGCCGGTAAAGCGTCTCTGCATGCGTGTGCGTCATTTTCGCCAGCGCCTCGCAGGTCTTGGGATTATCGGCGAGCAGGGTGGCGATATCGAGTTGGGCGGCGACATGCATCGCGCGCGACACGAAGTAGCCGGCGTTGAGGTCGCGCAGTTGCAACCGGGCGTTGGGCTGCGGCGTTTTCTGATTGACGTCGAGCATAATTGGCACCTCAATTGTTGGCGGGTTGTGGTTTGACTAACGCCCGACGATGTCGCCGAATCGCACCCAGCGCTCGCCGTCGAAGCGCATGAGCTGCGCCTGCTCGACCGGCAGATAATCCTTCGGACCGGTGTTGATCTTAATACCCGGCAACATCATCGGCAATTGCAAATCTTTGATGTCGGTTACGTGGCGCAACAGATTCTCGCGCGTCAACTCATCGCCGCATCGCTTCAGGACTTCCACCATGAGCTGCGCCGAGATATAGCCGAGAACACTGTTCCAGTCCATAGGATCTCCCTCCAAAGGCCACTGCTTAGCCCAAGCCAGGTACTCTTTGACCGCAGGGTCGTCGCGCCATTGCGGGTCGCTCGGGTCTTTGGCGACGGCTGAGGAGATCAACCCAACCGCCTTTTCCAAGCCGGCAGGTTTCAGCACCGTCGCCACCGAAGAGGCGGGGAAGGTGATCAGGTGAAGCGGCTTCCAGCCGATGTCATACGCACGGCGGATCGCCTGGGCGCCGAACTTCGGTGTAGTGAAGTCGGCGAATGTGTCCGCGCCCGAGCCTTTAAGCGTCACGATCTGTGAGTCCACCGTCGGGTCCGTGAGTTCGTAGGACGATTCAGCGACGATCATGGTGCGGGCTTTGTCGCCAAGCGCGTCTTTCAGCCCCTTGAGGTAGTCCTTTCCGTAATCGTCATTCTGATACAGCACCGCGATTTTCGCGTTCGGCCGAGTCTTGAGAATATAGTCGGCGAAGAATTTGGCGTCGAGTGGAAAGGGCGGGCGTACGCTCTGAATGGTCCACGGAAAATGTTCCGGATCGGCCCAGCGCATGAGGTTACTGGCGATAAATAGATGAGGGACTTTTTTCGCATTAACGTACTTGTGGACCGCTGCAATCGGCGCCGTGCCGAGCGGTGAAAAGAGCGCCAGCACGTTTTCCGATTCAACGAGCTTGCGGGTTTGCTCGACCGCCTTGGGCGGACTGTACCCGTCGTCAAGACTGATCAGTTTGATCTTCCGTCCATTGACGCCGCCGTTGGCGTTGACCATGGCGAAGTAGGCGGCCTCGGCCTTGCCGATGGTGCTTAGCGCCGACGCCGGCCCGCTGTAGGGCATGGTTTGGCCGAGCTTGATTTCGGTATCGCTTACCCCCGGCCCATAAGTCTTTTGTGCATGCGCTGCGCCATGAGCGCCTAAAACAGCGATCAAGACCGAGATTACTAATGGCGTTTTCATCTGATGTGCCTCGTAGGTTGAAAAAGTCCTGCGCCGGTCAACAAATTACGACGCAACCTCTGTCACTTGGCTGTCAGACATCCGATATGGCGTACACGAGGGGTTTCATACCTTCAGTACTGCCGCTATGGCCTGGGTTTCCGCGGAAGGCTGGACGCCCAGAACGATGGACAGCATCTCCTTGCAACGGCGGTATACCTTGATCGCTTCAGCTGTCTCGCCACGCTCGCGCAAACAACCCATCCATTGGCGGTACACCGGCTCAGCAAGATTATCGAGCTTAATCGCGCGTTCGTAGAGTTCTATCGCTTCCGGGATTTTTCCATTCTGCTCCATTGATTTTCCGCCTGCCGAGACTAGGCGAATCAGCTCCGAGCGAAGCTTCTCACGGTAGGCGACGGCCCACGCTTGTTCCGCATCAAGGTCAAGAAAGTGCCCACGGTAGAGTTGCAATGCTTCAGCAGCTCTGTTTTGTAAGCAGTCTGGCGCCCCATCGGATGAGATCGAATCGAGATGTTCCAATGCCCAAGCGTCCACCCAGCAACGCTTGCTATTGATCGCCACTCGCCCTTCGCTGACGAGTAAGGGATCTTGCTTGAAGAGTTTCCGCAAACGGTGGACATTGGTATCCACGTTGACGAGCGCTGCATCACCTTCCTGGTCCGGCCAAAGTTGGTCCGCGATGGCGCGCGCGGGCAGTCCGCCCGAACCCGCCGAGACCAACAACTTGAGAAGCTCCAGGGGTTTGGCCGGTGACCGGCCTTTGAATTGAAGAAGCTCATCCTCGATGGAAATCGAGAACCTCCCCATGCAACGAATCCTTACCGGCCACGGCCAGTACTCGGTCGTCACCTCCTCCGGAGGGATGCAGAGGCGTCGAATCCACGCCTTGATTCGTGCCGTCCCGATTCCATTGTCCAGGGCAAATGAAAAAGCCCCGGCAAGCACACGCGGTATCGGGGTCAACGTAAAAAAATTCGTGTCATTTTGAGAAGACGTAGCCATGTTCAGCAGTTCGCGGGCCTTTTGCAATTGTCCTGACTCAATGGCAGCGTAGGCTTCGACAATCAACAGCTGTGTGCCAACATGATCCATATACG
The DNA here is from genome assembly GCA_031398205.1 of Pseudomonadota bacterium. Classification (GTDB taxonomy): domain Bacteria; phylum Pseudomonadota; class Gammaproteobacteria; order Burkholderiales; family JALYOK01; genus JALYOK01. Next base: position 4,232 of record JANNMV010000003.1, read on the forward strand.
TACCAGCCGCTTGTCCTCGAATATCGGCGACAAGCGTTGCGAGTTCGTCCGATTTACGGCTTTGCGCTAGTAGGGCTGCCAAGAGAACGTTCGCCATGACTTCAGCAAAGAAGGGTCCGGAAGCGGCGCAGGCCGCAGCCTGCAAGCGGCAAAGATGAAGCGCTTCGTCAAGAGACTTCGTATGCGTGGCGGCAATCGCATCCGCCATTGCCACCAGCCGGTGAGTCGGGTTTGCAGGTCGCCTTATCTCAAGAAGTTGCTCAGCCATGCCAGTGAGGTGCCGCCGGGCAACGTCCAGCGCGAAGCGAAAAAAGCGGACCATGAACACGGCGGCGTGTCCGGGATAGTCTTCGGCGAGGCTTTCTGCCCTGCGCATCGCGATATCCGCTTCCGCGTAGCGCCCGACACCGCGCATGCCATCGGCGACACGCGCCCACCAATAGAGCCGGTTCAACGTTGGAATCGATGGGTCATTCGCCACGGGAGAAACCAAGCTTATGATCCTGACGAACTCTTCCGGCTGGTAGGACATGGCGTAATAACGACTCAGCGTGTCGCCGGCAGTCACCATCTGTTCCGGCGCCAGTCCTTCCTGCAATAGCGCACATATGCGTTCCATGCTCCTCTTGAGGCCGGGATGCCGAGGTTGAGTGTGGAAGGCTGCCAAGCCGAGACTGGTGTAAACAGTCAATTCGACGTCCCGATCCGGAAAAACCAATCCGTCAACAAGTAAGCAATCCATTACCGCGATCCACCGGTTAAGATCTGGAAGCCTCACGTAGGCGCGAAAGATCGCTTCGATAATGCGAGCGGCGCAAAGCAACTGACCTACGTGCTCATCCGTAGTCTCGAACTCTTGAAAAGCACGCTCGAGCGCAACTTGCGCCTGCGCCTGATCGACAGGTATCAGCAAAACGCCCAGCCAATATTGCGTGTAGGGCCGATTTACAGCCATGCTCGCGGGGAGCATCGCAATCCATTCCCTGAGAGTTTGTCCGCGCCCCTGCCGGAGCAAATGGGGCGCGTGATCGATCAGTAGCCGAGCCAGAGAATCCCAGTCTTCCCCGATGCGATTCAGTTCCAAAGCGTCTTCAATCTCACCGGATTGCTCCAGCAGCGCTGCGACGTCTTGAGCAAGCCGGCGCAGTGCCGATGGAGTGTAATCTTCTTTTAATTTTTGCAGCAAGAACTCGCGAAATAGTGCGTGGTACTCGTAAATGGTTTCGCTGACAGCGGCGTTAACGGGTTTGATCGATGTCGACGAGAGTGACCGCTCGACCTGGCGCCGGTTGGTAAAGAGGTGCCGCCGATGCAGGGAATCCAGCAGCTTGCCCGCGTTAGGGTTTCCCGTAAGCTTGGCCGCGAGCAACGGCGTGATGCGAGGCAACAGCGCGGTACAAAGGAGTATATGACGGACATCGGCGGGCTGCCGATCAAATAACGTTCCGGCAAAATAGTCAAATACTCCTTCTCTCGATTGCGCGGCGATGGCCTCGGGAAGATCTCCGGTGCGTTGAATGCGCTCCAGCATCAACGTGATACCCGCCGCCCAGCCCTCCGATTGCTCATGCAATCGCGTCAATATCTGATCGCTGATCTTGTGTTTGACGGCGGCAATTTGTCGGGTTTCTTCTAAGGTCAAACGCATCGCGTCCCAGTCGATCAATGCCAGGCGGCTAGTCGAAACCTGCCGCGTCAAAACAGCCGGTGGTTCGGCGCGGCTGATACATAGGAGATTTATTCCTTCTGGGACTTCTTCACTCCATACCTCCAATAACTGCGCAACGGCGGAGTCGGCAGGGGCTTCTTGAACGTTGTCCAGAACGATCGTAGCGCCCTCGGGAAGACGAGCAAATAGCTCGCGCGCGTAACGCCGCCCGAATTCGAACAGTTCAGGAACACTTTCCTCCGTAAGCAATGGCATCGGACTGTGTTTCCCGCGTACTATCCGCTCTGCCGCAAGTCCCATGTAATAAAAGAAGGTGGCTGGATCGCCATCACCCGAGTCGATTTGATACCAAATGCCAGGGATCTCCCGTTCGGTGACATAGCTGGCTATTAGCGTAGTCTTGCCGGACCCTGGCGGGCCCGATATCCAGACGACAGGGTGCTCGCGACGCTGGTCTAGTAATTGAAATAGTCGCGCACGGGCCACCGCGCCATAGAGGCGAGGGCGAGTTAGCTTGGCGAGCGCGGGCGGCATTGGCGTCTTACAATCACGGAAAACCTCATAGCGTAAAAGTTTAACGCAGGCCTTCTGTCAGATAGCTGTCAGATGGGTGATTCGGGCATCTTAGCGCATGCACTAACCGTATTGCAGCTCGATCGCGAAATATGCGCGGGCGCGTGCTTATCACCTCCAGTGATTGGCCGCCGCAGGCCGGCAGTGTGTAGGGAGCTTCTGACTAAGTCCATCACGGTGCTTCCTTATGGACGGCCGAGTATGTCACCGAATCGAACCCAGCGCTCGCCGTCGAAGCGCATCAGTTGCGCTTGCTCGACCGGTAGGTAGTCCTTTGGGCCGGTGTTGATCTTGATGCCCAACAACATCATCGGCAATTGGACATCTTTGATAGTCGTTGCGTGATGCAAGAGATTCTCACGCGTCAGCTCATCGCCGCATCGCTTCAGGACTTCCACCATGAGCTGCGCCAAGCTGTAACCAAACACATTGAGCCAGTCCTCAGGGTCACCCTCCGGATACCATCGCTTGGCCCAAGCCAGATACTCTTTGACTGCGGGGTCGTCACGCCATTGCGGGTCGCTCGGGTCTTTCGCGACGGCCGAAGAAATCAACCCCACCGCTTTTTCCAGACCGGCGGGGCGCAACACCGCGCCAACCGAGGAAGAGAGGAAGGCGACGAGGTGAAGCGGCTTCCAGTCGATGTCATAGGCCTTGCGGATCGCCTGGGCGCCGAACTTTGTTGTGGTGAAGTCGGCGAACGTGTCGGCGCCCGAGCCTTTGAGTGTCACGATCTGTGAGTCCACCGTCGGGTCGGTGAGTTCGTAGGACGCTTCGGCGACGATCATCGTGCCAGCTTTGTCCCCGAGCGCTTCTTTTAGGCCATTAAGATAGTCCTTCCCATAATCGTCATTCTGATACAGCACCGCGATTTTCGCGTTCGGCCGAGTCTTGAGAATGTAGTCGGCGAAGAATTTGGCATCGAGATGAAAAGGCGGTCGAAGGCCCTGAATGGTCCAGGGAAAACGTTCCGGATCGGCCCAGCGCCTCAAGTGGCTGCCGATAAACAGATGGGGAATTTTCTTGGCGTTGACGTATTTGTGGATCGCTGCGTTCGACGCGGTGCCGGGCGGTGAAAATAGCGCAAGAACTTTTTCCGCTTCGACTAGCTTGCGGGTTTGCTCGACCGTCTTGGGCGGACTGTACCCGTCGTCCAGGCTGATCAATTTGATCTTGCGGCCATTGACGCCGCCGTTGGCGTTCACCATGGCGAAATAGGCGGCCTGGGCTTTTCCCGAGGCGCCGATCGCCGACGCCGGCCCGCTGTAAGGCATGGTTTGGCCCAGCTTGATTTCGGTATCGGTTACCCCTGGCCCATAGGTTTTCGCCGCATGCGCTGGGCTTTGGGCGATGAAGGTCGCAACGATCAGGGTTGTTATCAGCAGTAGATTTTTCATGATTTTTCGCTTCCCCAAATGAGTATGTCGGTCAACTGTATGACTTACCGGCACATAAAGGAATATCCCGCTAGGCAAACTTGGCTTTAACCATTGGTTTAAGCATAATGGGCGCATCACGTTACGGAGAGCCGGTATGGACAAGCTTCGCGCCTTGCAGTATTTCATTGCCGCCGCCGATGAAGGCAGCTTGTCTGGCGCCGCACGCAGGCTCGATATCAGCGTTCCCGCGGTGTCGAAACTGATTACATCATTGGAGAAGACCCTCGGGGCGAGCTTGTTCGACCGCACAGCCCAAGGCTTGACACTTACTTCCAACGGAGAAATCTATCTCGAAGCATGCCAACCGCTTCTCGACCAGCTTGCCGTCGCCGACGAAGCCTTGAGAGGGGCGGCAGCCAATGTACGCGGGACGTTGGTGGTCGGATCGCCGCAAATGCTCGCCCAGCACTGCCTGTTACCTGCATTGCCCCGGTTTCATGCGCGCTATCCCGATCTTCAGATCGACATTCGTGATATCACTCGGGCGACCGACGCCGACGCGGGGGCCGTCGACGTACAAGTAATATGGGGTTGGACTGAGCCTCCCGCTGATCTGGTGCAGCGACGTATCGGGCAGTCCCGATTCCTCATTTGTGCGGCGCCCAGCTATTGGGCCGCGAACGGTATTCCGATGCGCCCAAAAGATCTGGAGCGCCACGTCTGCTTTCTATTCCGCACGCCAGCCGGCACGATCCACGATCTTTGGCAACTGGAGCGCAATGGCGTCAAGGAGTCCGTGGCGGCCAAGGGTTGGCTGGCAAGCAGCCATCGCGACGTGGCGCTCGACGCGGCGCTTGCGGGTGAGGGCGTGGTGCGGCTAACCGATCTCACGATTCACACGCACGTGCGCAGTGGCCGCCTGGTGCCAGTGCTCCTCGACTGGGAGATGCGGGACGCGCCGCCGATCAATGTTCTCTACCGGCCAAATCAGCGGCGTATTCCACGCGTTCGGGTATTCATTGACTTCGTTACCGAACTGTTTCGCGAGCTGGAAGCGGAGCGTGGGGAGAAAACGGCCGCGCATTTTCGCACAGAACGTCCGCGCTGGTGGGCGCGCCATGGGCGCGCGTCTGTTGCGATTGAAGGACGGGAATGAGCGATTGACGCAAATTCATCGTTACGGATGCGGCGCGCACAGGTTACTACCTGGAGGGGACAAGGAGCTCGTGGGCAATCCCATTGCACTGGCAGGGCGGCAGTACATGGATTGTAAATATTTCGGCGGGCTGTAGAGTCAATGGCCCAAGTCCAGTGGCTAGCCTAGGGCTACCCAGTACTGGTCAGGCTTTCCAGATAGGCATTGCCACGAGGCAAGCGGGATGGGCATCGTGGCGAGGGTGGTGGAAAATCCCTCACGCGAATTAGGTGAGCAAGCGTTACCCGAACGAAGAATTGCAAAATTTAGGATGATTGATTCCCCTACGCTTGCTAACGACCGATTATGTCGCCGAATCGCACCCAGCGCTCTCCGTCGAAGCGCATGAGTTGCGCTTGCTCGACGGGAAGGTAGTCTTTCGGACCGGTGTTGATCGTAATTCCCGGCAACATCATCGGCAATTGCAAATCTTTGATGTCGGTCGCTTGGCGCAACAGGTTCTCGCGCGTCAACTCATCGCCGCATCGCTTCAGGACGGACACCATGAGCTGCGCCGAGATATAGCCGAGAACACTGTTCCAGTCCATAGGATCACCCTCCAGAGACCACTGCTTAGCCCAAGCCAGGTACTCTTTGACCGCAGGACCGACATAGCGGCGGTGACTTGGGCGCGGCGCTCGGCGCCGCACGGCTTGGTTTGTTAGCGAGCAATCCTGATGCCGATGTCGGCGCGATCTGCGCGCCACCGCCGACAATTGATGTTATCGAACCAAACGCGAATTTATCGGACGCGACTCA
>JANNMV010000005.1:0-2814 GCA_031398205.1 Pseudomonadota bacterium
GAATTGAACACGATGGCTTCTTGCGGCAACCATTCGAGGCTTGCGCCCGCCGCTACTTTAAGGGTGACGTGCTGCTCCGCCAAATCGCCTTCGCTGCGATACCACTTGGTCGCGCCCGGCGTGGTGATGAGCGCGTGGGCACCCGCTGCAACATTGACGTTTATACTAAGTCGATCGCCCGCGACGATTCCGCCGGGCGGATGCACGATAATGCTGTGACATACCGCGTCACCTTCGGGATAGAACGGTTTTTGCACCACTAGCGGGCCACGATGTTGCCGCTGCGTCAGTACGCTGCGTTGAGCACGCTGTTCGTAATGCAGCGTTAACTCGGCCTCCCAGGTGCGCTGCGCGAATTCCTCCGCGACGATCACACCGCGACGTAGCTGCGGACTTTCAGGTCTTTCATGTCTCTTCCCTCGCCACTGAGCACGATTTCTCCGCGCGTCATCACCGCAAAAAAATCGGCCAGACGCTCTGCGAAATCATAATACTGCTCAACGAGTAGGATTGCCATATCGCCGCGCTGCGTCAGGAGGCGGATGACGCGTTCGATGTCTTTGATGATGGACGGCTGAATACCTTCTGTCGGCTCGTCCAGGATCAACACTTTTGGCTCGCCCACCAACGCCCGGGCGATGGCGAGTTGTTGTTGCTGGCCACCGGAGAGATCGCCGCCGCGGCGCTGGCGCATTTCTTTTAACACCGGGAAAAGCGTGTAAATGTGATCTGGTATGGACTTCGCCTGGCTCGCCCTCTTCACCGCCATGCCCATGAAAAGATTTTCTTCCACCGTCAGGCGCGCAAAAATTTCCCGGCCTTGCGGCACGTAGGCAATGCCATTGGCCGCACGCCGATGGGGTCGCCAGGCGCTGATTTCTTCGCCATCAAGCGTCACGCGGCCGGAGGCGATCGGCAACACGCCCATCATGCATTTCAGCAAGGTGGTCTTACCCACGCCATTGCGCCCAAGCAGGGTCGTGCATTTACCGACCTTGAGCGAAAGATCGACGTTACGCAGCGTATGGCTGCTGCCGTAGAATTGATTAAGTTGTTCGACCGCCAGCATTAACGCCCCAAATAAACTTCGATCACGCGCTCGTCCCGCTGCACTTGATCCATGCTGCCCTCGGCCAGCACACTGCCTTCGTGCAGCACCGTGACTTTATTGGCGATGGAGGCGACGAAATCCATATCGTGTTCGACCACTACAATCGAATGATTGCCGGCAAGTTCCTGAATGAGTTCGGCGGTGCGTTCGGTCTCCTCGTCGGTCATGCCCGCCACCGGTTCGTCGAGCAAAATTAATTTCGGTTCCTGCATCAGCAGTATGCCGATTTCCAGCCATTGCTTTTGGCCATGGGAAAGAGAACCGGCCAGTTGATCTTGCTGCGAATGGAGTTGAATCAGGCGCAGCATGTCGTGGATGCTTGCGTTTTGCGCGCTGGTTAATTCCGCCAGCAATGATCGCCGCACGCGTTTATCGGTCTTCATCGCCAGTTCGAGATTCTCAAATACGCTATGGCGCTCGAACACCGTCGGGCGCTGGAATTTCCGGCCGATTCCCGCATGAGCGATTTCCGGCTCGCGCATGCGCGTTAAATCCATGGTCTGGCCGAAGAACACCGTCCCGCTGTCGGGCCGAGTCTTGCCGGTGATGACATCCATCATCGTGGTCTTGCCGGCGCCGTTCGGGCCGATAATGCAGCGCAACTCGCCTGCCTCGATGGTAAGCGATAAGTTATTCAATGCCTTGAAGCCGTCGAAGCTGACGGTCACAGATTCCAAATAGAGTATTGGACCATGGCTGACGTCGACCTTGTCACTCGTTGCGATTCGACCGTAGGCGCTGTCACCGGTGCCGCTTGAGACCGTTTGTGAGGAAGTCATGCCGTCGATTCCTGGGCCAATTTCACGTCACGTGGTGCAGGTGTTTGCGGCTCGGCCGGAATCGGTTCCTGTCGCTTGGGCGCCTCTCGTTTTTTCAATAACCCGACTACGCCCTGCGGCATGAACAACGTCACGGCGATAAACAAAAATCCCAACACATACAGCCAATATTCCGGCATTGCGACGGTAAACCAACTCTTTGCCAAATTCACCAGCGCAGCGCCGACCAACGCGCCAACCAAGGTGCCGCGGCCACCCACCGCCGTCCAGATCGCGATCTCAATAGAATTCGCCGGCGACATTTCACTGGGATTGATAATGCCCACTTGCGGCACATACAACGCGCCGGCAATGCTGCACAGAATTGCCGAAAAAGTCCATACGAAAAGTTTGTACGGCACGGGATCATAGCCGGAAAACATCACCCGGCTTTCCGCATCACGGATCGCCGTCAACACTCGACCCAGCTTGGATTTCACGATGTAGCGGCATGCCAGTAACGCGATGATCAGCATGATTCCGGTGATGATAAATAGCGCCGCTTTGGTGCTCGGATCGGTGATGCGAAAGCCCAATATCCACTTGAAATCCGTAAAGCCGTTGTTACCGCCGAAGCCGGTGTTATTGCGGAAAAATAGCAGCATGAAGGCGAACGTCAGCGCTTGGGTGATGATGGAAAAATATACGCCCTTAATACGCGATCGAAACGCGAAATAACCGAACACGAAGGCCAAGATTCCCGGCACTAAAACCACAAGCATCAGCGCGTACCAAAAATGCTCGGTGAAGGACCAATACCACGGATAGGTTTTCCAATCGAGGAACACCATGAAGTCCGGCAAGTCGCTCTGGTATTGCCCCTCGCGGCCGATCATGCGCATCAGATACATGCCCATGGCGTAACCGCCCAGCGCGAAAAACACA